>NZ_JBFTRY010000049.1:0-20343 GCF_056399745.1 Dyella sp. 01N36 | reverse complement strand
ACTGAGGCGTGACCACCAACATCAATCCTCGCCTGACCCAGGTATTCCGCTACGTGCGCTGCAGCTATGCCGACGGCGTAGCCGAGCTGGTGTATGCGTTCGATCACGGCGACGAACTGGTCGAGCGCGTGCGCTTCCCGAATGCGCCAGCCATTCCCGCGAACCATCAGGCCGCCTTCGGGCAGGCGCTGAAGATGCTGCATCTCATCGCGGGCGTCAGCTACTACAAGGCTGGCGTGCCGCCGCGCATCGAGGTCGCGGGTGGCCTGCTGGACGACAGCACGGCGGACCTGCTCGACGCGCTTTATCTGCATGGACTGGCCGAGTTTGCCTATCGCAATGGGTTGGACCTGCGTGGTCGCATCAACTTCCCCCGCGGCGGCGCGAAGCAGCCGGAAGCCAAGGCGCTGGGCCTGCCGCATCGCACCCTGGTGCCGATCGGCGGCGGCAAAGACTCACTTGTTGCCGTGGAAGCGATCAAATCCATCGGTGGTGACGCCACGGCCGTATGGGTCGGCAATTCGCCCTTGATCGCCGCGTGCGCCGAACGCACCGGCCTGCCCATGCTCAACATCCAGCGCGAACTCGCGCCGGGCCTGTTCGAACTCAATCGCCTGGGTGCGTGGAACGGCCATATCCCGGTGACGGCGGTGAACTCCGCGATCCTCGCCGTGGCGGCCATCCTCTATGGCTTCGACAGCATCGCGTTTGCCAATGAGCGCTCCGCCTCGGCTGCCACGCTGGAGTACGACGGCCAGCAGGTGAATCACCAGTGGAGCAAGGGCTATGCGTTCGAGCAGTTGCTCGGCGACTGGCTGCACCAGCACGTGGCGGCCGATCTCGACTATTGCTCGCTGCTGCGGCCGTATTCCGAGCTGGCGGTGACGCGCGCGTTCGCCAAGCTCACGCCCTATTTCGACGTGTTTTCCAGCTGCAACCGCAACTTCAAGATCCTCGGCCCCAAACCGGCGGATCGCTGGTGCGGTCAGTGTCCGAAGTGCCACTTCGTGTTCCTGGCGCTGGCGCCGTTCCTGCCCAAGCCGCGTCTGCTGTCCATCTTCGGGCGCAATCTGCTGGACGATGAAAACCTCGCGCCGGGTTTCGATGCGCTGCTGGAATACCAGGACCACAAGCCGTTCGAGTGCGTGGGCGAGGGTGCGGAAGCACGCGCAGCGATGCTGGCGTTGAGCCAGCGTTCGGAATGGCAGGAAGACGCCCTGGTCGCACGTTTCATCCGCGAAATCCTGCCGCAGCTCGACGTGAGCGAACTGGCGCTGGAACCCTGGCTGCAGCCGTCCGGCGAACAGCGCATTCCCCAGCGTCTCCTGCCGGCGTTGGCGTTCTTCGCGTGACCACCTTGCCGCCGCTGCGCATCGCCGATCTTGCCAGCAAGCGAGTGGCGATCTGGGGCTTCGGACGGGAGGGCAAGGCGGCCATCGCAGCCATTCGTGCGCGTTTGCCCGAGCTTGCGCTCACGCTGTTCTGCAGCGATGCGGAAATCACTGCGGCCAAGGCGTTCGATGCCACGCTCACGGTGCACGGGCAGGAACCGGATGCCACGGCGCTCGCCAGGTTCGACGTGGTGGTGAAGTCGCCGGGCATTTCGGCCTACAAGCCGGCGCTGCTGGCCGCCCGTGAGGCGGGCATCCGCGTGACGTCGGGTACGGCCCTGTGGTTTGCCGAAAAGCCCACGGCACGCGTTGTTGCCGTCACCGGCACCAAGGGCAAAAGCACCACCACCGCTTTGCTCGCGCATCTTGCCCGCAGTCTTGGCGTGCGCACGGCACTGGCCGGCAACATCGGCATGCCGTTGCTCGAACTGCTCGATGAGTCGGCCGAGCTCTGGGCCATCGAGCTTTCCAGTTTTCAGACCGGGGAAGCAGGGCCGGTCGAGCTCGGCGTCATCACCAGCCTTTACGAGGAACACCTCGACTGGCATGGCTCGCGCGAGCGCTACATCGAAGACAAGCTCAAGCTTGCCGGCGTGTCGAAACAGCTGCTGGTCAACGCCACGCAGCCATCGCTGTTGGAGCGCACGGCGCAACATCCGCACCGCATCGTGTTTGGCGACGCGCAAGGGTGGCATGTCGCCGGTGGCTTCATTCGCCACGGTGCCGAACCGGTGTTTGAGATCGCCAACCTGCGCGCACCCGGCGAACACAATGCGCTCAACGCCTGCGCCGCGCTCGCTGCGCTGGAGCTCATGGGTTTTGATGCGCTCAAGGCCGCGCCCTCACTCGCAACGTTCAGGCCCTTGCCACATCGCTTGCAGCCGCTGGGTGAACACGACGGTTTCCAGTGGGTCAACGATTCCATCAGCACCACGCCCCAGGCCACGCTCGCGGCGCTGAACAGTCTGGAAGGCCGCGCCGTGACGGTCATCGTGGGTGGCCATGATCGTGGCCTGGACTGGAGTGATTTTGTCGTCGCTGCGAGAACGCATGCACCGCACGCCATTGTCGCCCAGGGCGCCAACGGCCCGCGTATTGCGCAGGCATTGCGTGAAGCAGGTATCGCCGTGGAAGAAGCGCCTGGTCTGCCAGACGCGGTCCAGCGCGCCCGGGCAGTGACGCCTGACGGCGGCACCATCTTGCTTTCTCCTGGCGCACCCAGCTTCGACCAGTTCCACGATTACGCCGACCGAGGTCGACACTTTGCCGAGATGGCCGGTTTCGATGCCCATGACATCATCGGCATCGAAGGTCTGGGTATTCACTGAGGAAGCCCTGGCGATGACGTTCGATATCCGCATCGATGACCTGCGTGGCCCGGAGATCGGCGCATTGCTGCAGGAACACCTCGACGACATGGCGAAGTGGTCGCCACCCGAAAGCATCCATGCGCTCGACCTGGACAGGCTGCGCGCGCCACAGATCACCTTCTGGACCGTGTGGGAAGGAGCTGAGCTGGTAGGTTGCGGTGCCATCCGCAGGCTTGACGACGAGCATGCCGAAATCAAATCCATGCGCACGTCCAGGCGCCATCGTCGCAAGGGCGTGGCGGCATGTGTGCTCAGGCACATCCTCGAGGAGGCCTCGCGCCGTGGCTATCGCCGCTTGAGCCTGGAAACGGGTTCGCCCGCCGCGTTCGAGCCGGCACGACAGTTGTATGCGCGCTTTGGCTTCACGCTCTGTGGCCCGTTCGGTGATTACGTGGACGATTCCTTCAGCGTGTTCATGACGCGAACGCTCTGACCGCGACTAGCCTTGCCGAAGCACCCCGCGCACCGGCCCTACGCGAAGATCTAGACCGTTCGTCCGACATCACCAGCCGGCGCCCGGGCATAGACTGCCTCCCTCGCCAAAAGCAGCTGAGGTGAGCCGTGAGCGACTTGCAACGTCTCAAGCTTCTTCGCATCGTCCTGGTCTTGCTGGGCGTCGTCTTCCTGCTCATCTATCCGCTGATGCAACTGTGGCCTTCGGGCTGGGTGTGGCACGAGGGTTATTCCGACTACCCGCTGATGATCGTGGGCGTCTACGCGACGCTCGGTGTGTTCCTGATACGCGCGGCCCGCGATCCCTTGGCCAATCTCAGCCTGATCTGGTTCGCCGTGTGGTCCAGCGTCGTGCACGGCGCGATCATGGCGGTGCAGTCGTTCATGCATCCCATGCATATGGGGCATCTGCTGGGTGACGTGCCGGCGCTGTTTATCGTAGCCATCGTGCTGGGGTTGCTTACCCCACGCAGCGCGGCTGCGCGGGTGGCTTGAACGAAAAGGCCACGTCTTTCGCAAGACGTGGCCCAGGTTTCTATCCGAGCAGGCGGGTTACCAGATCTTCACCCGATCGGCCGGCGCCAGGTACAGCGTTTCGCCCGGCTTGGGCTGGAACGCGTCGTACCAGCCGTCCAGATTGCGCACGACCTGCGCGCGGAAGCGGCCCGGCGCATGTTCGTTGCCGATCACTCGCTGGCGCATCGCGGCATCGCGGATCTTCTCGCGCCAGGTCTGGGCAAAGGCCAGGAAGAAGCGCTGGTCACCGGTAAGGCCGTCAACCACGGGCGCCGGCTTGCCGCCGAGCGACTTGTGATACGCCACGTAGGCAATCGTAAGTCCGGACACGTCCGCGATGTTTTCGCCCAGCGTCTGCTGGCCATTGATGTGCAGGCCCGGCAGCGCTTCATACGCGTTGTACTGCTCGACAAGTTTCTGGCCTGCAGCCTTGAAGTGCGCCTGATCTTCCGGCGTCCACCAGTTGGCGAGGTTGCCCTGCGCATCGAACTCGGCGCCAAGGTTGTCGAAGCTGTGGCTGATCTCGTGACCGATCACGGCGCCGATGGAGCCATAGTTGGCGGCGGCGTCGACCTTCGGATCGAAGAACGGCGCTTCGAGTATCGCGGCCGGGAAATTCAATGCATTCTGCAGCGGCAGGTTGACCGCGTTGACCATCTGCGGGGTCATCCACCACTCGCCGCGATCCACCGGCTGGCCCAGCTTGGCGACTTGATGTTCGTACTCGTATTTCTCGGCGCGCTGCTTGTTGCCCAGCGCGTCGTCGGCACGAATATCGAGCTTGCTGTAGTCACGCCAATGTTCCGGATAGCCCACGCTCACGCGGATGCTGGCGATCTTGGCTTTGGCTTTCTCGCGCGTCGCCGGCGTCATCCAGTCCAGATGATCCACGCGCTCGTTGAACGCGGCGAGGATGTTCTTCACCATCTGCTCGACCTGCTGCTTGGACGAGGCCGGGAAATACTCCTTCACGTAAATCTGGCCGACCGCATCGCCGAGCGCGACATTGGTGCTGGCCACGCCGCGCTTCCAGCGATCGCGTTGCTGGGGCGTGCCGGACAGGGTCTGGCCGTAGAAGCCGAAGCTGAGATCGGCATACGCCTTGGGCAGCAACGAGGCGCTTTGGTTGAGCGCGTGGAAGGTCAGGTAGTCCTTCCAGGTCTGCAACGGCTCGCTGGCCGTCAGCGCGGAAAGCGCCTTGATGGCCGGCACCTGCCACACGTCGACGGTCTTCTGCTGATCCAGGCCCGCAGCCTTGAAATAAGCATTCCAATCCAGGCCCGGCGCGTTCCTGGCGAACGCGTCCATCGCCCACGGGTTATTGGCCTTGTGGATGTCCTGGCTGTCGACCATGTCGACCTGCGCCTTGGCGATCTTGGTTTCCAGCTCGAGGATGGCCTTGGCCTTTGCGTCGGCATCGGCGATGTTTGCCTGCTTCAGCAGCGCAGCGATATACGCCTGATATTTGCCGCGCGTTTCCACCATCGCCTTGTCGTCGGACAGGTAGTAGTCGCGCGTAGGCATGCCAAGGCCGCCTTGCAGCAGATACGGGATATTGCGCGTGGCGTCCTGCAGGCCGTGCGATACGAACAGACCGAACAAGTGCTCCGTCTGGAAATTGGTGGCGTTCACCGGATCCACGTCGGCGCGCAGGCCATCGCCCAGCACGCGGGCGAGATCGGCCTTGCTTTGGATCGCGTCGATCTGATGCAGCTCGGGCTGCAGCGGTTGGAGACCGCGCTTCTCGATGTCGGCCTCGTCCATGAACGCAGCGTAGTAATCGGCGATCTTGCGCGTGTTGCTGCCCGCAGCCGGATTGCCCTTGCCTGCCGCCTGGATCAGCTCGGCATTGCGCTTCTCGGTCTTCTGGAACACTTCCGGGAAGTTGCCGGTGCTGGAGCGATCCGCCGGAATCTCAGCGGTCTTCTTCCAGTTGCCATTGGCGTAGTTATCGAAATCGTTGCCCGGCTGCACGCTGTGGTCGATGCCGGCCAGGTCGATGCCGCTGGCGCTGCGAGCGGCGGCATGAGCCGGCGCCGGCGGGGTGGCGGTGGCCGCCATGGCGCAGGTGGTGGCCATCGCTGCGGCCGTGAAAATCCAACGAAGCTGGCGCATGAGCGGTCTCCTGAGCGGGAAAACGGTAACGATAGTCCGTCATCTCCCTGTTGGGGGCATGACTTTTGGGCTAGGGGCAGGGCGCGTCGCCTCCTTGCAGGAGCGCACGCGTGCGCGACCTTGCACATCACTACGCCGCAGTCGCGCACGGGTGTGCTCCTGCAAGCGAGTGTCAGCGCTCGATGCGGTAGTTCAGGGAGGCGCGATTGAAGTCAGTCGCGGTTTGCGCTTCGAAATTCCAGCGGCTGTTGAAGTGGTAGCGCAACGTGATGACCTGGCCGGGGTCGAACAAGCCCACGCCATAACTGATGTAGAGGCGCGGCGAGAGGTACTTGCCCACGGTAAATGCAGACCCGCCGTTGAGTGCGTCATTGCTGCTGACGCCGATGTCGTCCACGCCCAGGCGCGAGCCGATGCTCTTGGCCAGCAGGTTGCCCGTGGCCGAGCCCAGCGCTTGCGCCGCCGCACCCACCATATTGCCTTCACCACCCTTCACCTGGGACAGCGGCTTGCCGGTGATCAGGTAGGAGAGGGCGTCGGATTGTTCCATCGGCGGCTGCGAGAACACCGTGAGCACGGGTCGTTGCGCAGTGCCCGCGATGTTGAGGCCCACCTGCTGGCCGTCGTCGATGGTGGCGTTGGGATTGAGCTTGCGGACGGCGCGGATATTGAGGCCCGGGTTATCGATGGGCGTGCTCGCAAACAGCAGCTGACCGCGGGCGATCTGCAGGTTCTGGCCGTAGGCCTTATAGGTGCCTGCCACGTCGATCTGACCCTGGCCGGTGGTGGCGCGGCCGGGTCGTTCGCTGACCACGAGCTGGCCGCGCAAAGTGCCATCGAGGCCCATGCCGACGAGGTGGGCCTTTTTGCCCAGGTTCACGGTGACGGTGGCGGATATCGGCATCTGGCTTGCCGTTTGCTCCTGCTGCTTCTCGTCCACCACGACCACGTCGGGCGACGCTTTGGTGGCTCCCGCGCCGGGTAATTTGTCGAGATTCACGTCGGCGCTGTCGAGCGTCACGTTGCCGGTGATGTCCAGACCTTTGTCGTCGTGGCGCACGGCCAGATCGGGTGATATCGCCACCTTGGCGGCGGGGAGGTCGACTGCCTTGAAGTTGCTGCCCTTTACCGACAGCACGCTCTGCGCATCGGCGCCCAGTGCCGCCGTGCCTGCGAGCACGACGCTGCCGTCGCCCGAATGCAGCGTGCCGTCGATGCGGAAATGTCGCGCATCCGTCGTGCCGATGGCGATGCGTCCCTGGTTGAGCTTGAGGCCCATGCCGGGAATTTCCGCGGAGAAGTCGGTGAGGTTGGCCTGCCCGCTGATGGCCGGCTGCGCCAGCGTGCCTGCGAGATTGAAGTCGCCATTCATCGCGCCCTTGGGATTGACGACCTCGGTGGTGAAGATTTCCAGCAGCTTGAGATTGCTCACATGGATGCCGACATGACCACCGAGCGATTGCTGCGCACCCGTGATATTCACCTGGCCGTCGATGCGTCCGTTGTTGGTCAGGCCCGCATGCAACACCAGCTGCTGGCTCGAGGGGCTGAGCTGCGCGTTAAGCGCGAGGTTGTCGTAGGTCACCAGCGGCTGGTCGGCGCGATCGGCATAGGCCACGGAGCCGCGCGGCGAAGTAATCGACGCGTTGCCCGTCAGGGCGCCCGCTGTATTGCGGCGCAGACTGCCGCTGCCCTCGAGTGTGCCTTCCACGCGCATGGGCTGCTTGCTGGTGCTCACCGCGCTCATGATCAGCGCGATGGGCAGACCATGTAGGCGATAGCTGGCGTCGAGGTTGCCGGCCTTGTCCTGCTTGGCGGCGGCACACAACAGCGGCTCGCCCGCGGTGAGGCAAAGCTCGGAAAGATTGAGCGCACCATCGTTATAGGAGAGCTGCGTTGACTGCTGCAGTCGCCACGGCGGCAGGCCGGCAAAATCCACATTGAGCGTGGAAAGCGTGCCATTCCATGCCGAGCCCCTGAGGCTGCCACTTAGCGCCAGATCCGTCGACAGCGGCGAGCCATGCGCGGTGAGCGTGAGGCTGTGGCGTTCGGCCGTGCCATCGCCGCGTACGTTGACCTGGGTGAAGGCGAGGCCGCCGGCGTTCACGCCACTGGTCTGCAGATCGAGCTTGCCGCCGGGATGACTGATGTCGGGCACGTTGGCGACCAGCCGCAACGCGTTGACCTGTTGGCCCGCATAACTGAGTGCGCTGCCTTGCAGATTGGCTTCGACCGCGAGCCTGGGATGCTTGCCGCGCACTTGGATGGTGCCCTGGAGGCGTCCGGCAGACTCGGGCAGCCAATCGCCCAGCGAGGCGACCGCCAGCTTGATCGTGATGTCGTTGGTGTTGCCCGGCTTCGCGTCGATCCGCGCATCGCTGCCGCCGGAGATCAGATGCAGCTGGCCGTCGATCACGCCTTCGGGCGGCAGGTGCAGCTTGCCGTCGCCGTGCACGGTGCGATCGCGCAGACGACCATCGAATTTCTTGATCTCGAGTGTGACRTCGGGATGGTCCTGCGGCAGCGTGCCTTGCGAGGCGATGTCGAAATCCAGCGAGCCGTTCCATTTCGCCAGCACATGACCCGGGTCGAAACGGTGGGCGATTGCTTCCATCTGCCAGCCGAACGTCGGTTGCAGATTCAGCGTCCCCTTGGCCTGCAGATCGCCTTGCGGCTGTTTGACTGTGAGCGCATGCAGGTTGATGAGTTGCGGCGTGCCGTCGAGCACGAGTGTGACATCGGCCAGCTTGCCTGCCGGGCCGATGGCCAGGGTGCTTTCCGCGTGGAATTGTTCGGTAGTGCCCTTGGCCGTGAGGCTGCCGTGGCTCAGCAGCGTCTGGCCGGCCATCTGCTCGGGCAGCACCACGTCCTTCCACTCGACGGTGAGGTCGGCTGCCAGTGGTTTGGCCGCCAGCTGCGCGACGCCATGCACACCGACGCCACCCTTGAACTGCGGCGAGGTGATGCCCAGCTGTTCGATCGTCAAGGTGTTGAGATCGTCGCTGAAGCGCGCGGTCAGCGGCTGCAAGTGCAGCTGGTAGTCGTTGAGGCCCAGTTGGCCGGTGAGTGTGCCGCTGCGGCGGTCGCCCTTGCCGGTGAGCGCTGCGGCGAGGCCGGTGAGCGAGCTCTCGCCGAGCAAAGGCTTGGGATCGAAGCGCGGCGCATCGAGCGTCGCCGTCCATGCATAGTCGCCGCCTTGCGCCAGCGCCAATTGAAATCGCACAGCCGTGGGCTGCGTGAGTTGCAGATCGGCGTGCGCCTGCTTGCCGTCGCCGCTTGCGATCAGTTCACCGGCATATTCGGTGCCGCTCACGGTCCAGGCAAAGCTCGCCTTGCTGTCGCCCTGGTATTTGCTGCCCACCACCAGGCGGCCGGTGAGATCCGCATGGCCTTCGGGCGCGCGCAGCATGAGCTGGCGAAGTTCGATGCCGCGACTGCCGGTCCAGCTGCCCGCGACGTCGAGCGAATCAGAGGCGAACAACGGTTGTCCCGCCTGCGTGATCCTCACTGAGCCGACGTGCGCACGATCGAGCAGCATATCGAACGGCGGCTTCCACCATGAGCTGCTCTGGCTCTCGGGCGATTGGGGTTCACTGGGAGGCAGCGCCACCTCGACACCGTCGGCGTCGAGATCGAGCACATGCAGCCGTTTGCGGGAGAGAGCAGGCACGCGCAGATCCAGGTGCGCCTTGGCGACCTTGACGTCGAGCCCTTTGCCATCGGCATAACGCAAGCCCACCAGATCAAGCGGCCCGACGAGACGGCCCTGTGCCGATTGCACAGTGAGCTGGCCATCCGTGAAGCCTTCCGCACGCGCCAAGGCAAAACGCAGGCCCGGCGCTGTGCCGATCACCCATGCGATGAACGCAAGCAGCACCAGCACCAACGCGAGCACGGACAGCAGCGTCCAGCGCAGCCAGTGGCGGCGTGGGCGAGGCGCGGGAGCGGAGGCGGTCGTCTCGGTCATCACATCGCTGCTCACAGATCTGGGCCGATCACGACGTGCAGTTCCACACCGTGCTCATCCGGGTTGTGCACCGGCGTACCCAGGTCCACCCGGATCATACCCACCGGGGAGAGCCAGCGTACGCCCAGACCTGCGCCGATCTTGGGGCGATAATCCGTGCCGGTGAATGCGTTGCCCGCATCGACGAACGCAGCCATGCCCCATTGGCGCGTGAAGTAGTGCTCCACCTCGGTGCTGCCGACCAGCAGGTTCTCGCCACCGATCACGCGGCCAAACGAATTCTTGGGGCCGATGCTCTGATAGCTGTAGCCACGCACCGAACGGTCGCCGCCCGCGAAGAAACGCAGCTGCGGCGGCAAGTCGTCGAAATTATTGGTCCAGGTGGCGCCGGCCGAACCGCGCACGATGAAGCGGTTGTTGCCCCAGAACGAGGTAATCCATTTGCCGTCGGCCGTGACCTGGCTGAAGCTCGCGTCGGAGAGCAGCGAGCCCACCGTGGAGCGTGCCGTCAACACCAGCGACCAGCCATTGCGCACAAAGATCGGGTTGTCGCCCGATTTGCGCGACAGCGACACCTCCGGATAAAACAGGTTGCTCTGGCCGTGTTCCAGCCCCTCCACGTTGTCCGCTTCGCCGGGTTTCTGGCCCACGGTGAAGGTGCCGTCCAGCGCATGAATGCCGATGGTGCGCACCCATCCATGCCACTCGCGCGTCTCGTTGGCCACCAGTTCCAGCGTCTTGGATTTGGACGTGTCGGTATTGGAGTCGCGGTAGGTGGCGCCGTAGTTGAAGCTGCGCTGGTTGGGGCCGGGYAGGGGCACCGTGTACAACGTCGACAGCGTCTTGAGTTTCTGCGCGAGGATCAGCTCGTTCTTCCACTTGTGGCCGCTGGCGTTCACCCAGCGCCGCTCCATGCCTGCGCGCACGCCAAAGCCCGTATCCGTGCCGATGAAGGGGCCGCCGGTGTAGACCGTGCGCTTGGCCGGCGAGAGTTCCACCTTCACATCGACCACGCCGTTTTTCTTGTCGTCCACGTCGGGCAGCACGTTCACGACCGAGAAATAATCCGCGCCGTTGAGCGCCTGCTGTAGCTGCAACAGCTTGTCCTGCGCAAAATATTCGCCTGACTTGAAGGGCACGTAGCGCTGCAGGAAGCCCTCCTTGAACTGCGAGCCTTCGAAATGGACGTCGCCAAACTTGTAGCGCTGGCCCGCCTCCCAGGCGAGATGGACGACGGCGCTGCGCTCAGCGCGATTGACGTCCACCCGATGCGTGGTCAGGCGCGCATCGAGGAAGCCGTTGGCGGTAAGCGCGCCGCTCAGCGCATCGCGCGCCGAGTCATACTCGCCATGGTTCAGCGTCTGGCCCTTGAGGTTTTCGATGGCGCGTTGCGCCCGTCGAATCGCCGGGATTTTCGATGCCGTGGCGTCGAGTTTGAGATCCACCTCGGTGACGGTGACGGGCGATCCGGGGGTGACATGCAGCGTCACGCGCCAGTCGGTGCCCACCGGATCGAGTTGCCCCTGCACCTTGGCCTCGTAGTAGCCATACGGCTCCAAGGCCGTCTTGGCCTGGTCCAGCGACTGTTCGTACAGGCGGCGCACCTGCGCCTCGGTCACGTCGCGATTGGCGTACTGCGAAAGATCGACGCCCGAACTCACCGCCAGCTTCAACGGATCGTCCACGCCATCCACCACCAGCTGGACACCTGCGTGCGCCAGCATCGGTATGCATAGAAGTAGCGCGGCAAGGCGTTGGACTATATGCATGCTTCCGGATCCGTCCTCGCCACCCCATCCGTTATTGGAGGGCAGACTTGCCGTGATTATCTAGCAGCTGGAATGTCTGCGATGAATCAAGAACCTTGCTATCGAGTAGCTTTGAGAATATTCGGCAGCATCTTCCACGATTCGGCCGAACTCGCATCATCGACATGGAATCCTTCGCGCGGGGCGTAACAGAACCCAGCTTCCGCACGGCTGAAGCCGGCGTCGCGAATCTGATCGAGGATGTCCCACCCGAAGTTGTGGAAAGTGTAGATGCCACCGCGGTTGAGTCCGTCGCCATGGTACTCCGGCGGCTGCAGGTGCTCGATGTCACCGGATGCATTCGGGCGACCGCGGAGTATCGACCGGGCGTTGCCGATGAAAAACGGAACCGTGAACAGCATGACGCCGCCGGGCTTCAGCACGCGAGCCGACTCGCGCAGCGCCGCAGCGGTGTCGTAGACATGCTCCAGCACATCGCTATGCGCCAGGAAGTCCAGCGTAGCCTCCCCATAGGAAAGCGAGGTGATCGATTCGTGCCGTGTATAGCGCCATCGCCACCAGCGAGTGGACCACCAGTAGTGACGGCCTGATTGGCGATCTTCGCCGAGAAACTCCGATCCACGCAGCCAAGGCATGCGCGCGTGGGACTGCGCATACAGTCGCGTGGTCCTCTCGAGCAACGCACCCTGGGTGCCGGCATGGCCTTGCTTGCCGCCGTCAGCGAGCATGGCCGCAAGCATCAGGCGCTGCCGGGTATTCAGGCGGCAGCGGACGCAGCACAGGTTTTCCCGCAGGTTGGGATGGGTTGCACGCGCAGCGTCGAGACGGAAGGTGGTCTGGCCGTCGCAGGCGATGCAATAACCCGGGTACGAACGCTGTTCGCCCAGCAGCCCGACTTCACGCGCGATATCGGCCTGCGCGCGTTGAGCCGCGTCAATCCATGCCGTTTGCGTTTCGAACCAACGTATCGTCGACATACCCGCATTCCATTCGTGAGCCAGCTGCGCACCGGGCGACAGTCGGGTAGATCAACCCGCCTTGTCGCCCGCCTTGTGCGCAATCCACGCGCCAATCACCGCCGATACGTACGGAATCGCCTGTGCCGCGAGGATGAACATCCACAACGTGCCTTCGACGTAGTGCGTGCCAAAGCGCATGCCCATGCCGACGATACAGCCGACCAGCGCGATGGCCATGAGGAATTCCTCGCGCACCGGCGCAAACGCGGCGAAATTGCTGCCGCCCAGGCGGCGGCTCTTGGCCGTCACCACGAACGAGGTCTTCTCCCGCGTCAGGCCATGCAGGATGCCGCGCGCGATCGCGTGCGACAGGCTCATGCTGGCCAGCGACGCCATCAAGGTGTCGTACCAGCTGCAGGGTACGCGCACGCGGTACAGCACGATGCCGAAGATCGCCTTGGCAAAGAAGAAGCCGATCACCGGGATCAGGAACAACTGCATCGGCAAGTTGAAGATGGTGGGGAAGGCCACCATGCCCGCGGTCCAGAAGATCGCCATCATGGTGAAGATCAGGTGCAGCGCATCGGCAAACCAGCTGAACCAGCCGGTCAGGAAGTGGAAGCGCTGGCCCGCGCTGAGCGGACCCTTCTGGGTCATCCAGTTCCAGCGGCCCTTGAGGATCTGCATGGCGCCGAAAGCCCAGCGGTAACGCTGGCTCTTGTACGCCTTGAAGTCCGCCGGGGTGAGGCCCTTGCCCATCAGTTCGTCGACGTAGACCAGCTCGTAGCCGGCATGCATCAGGCGCAAGCCAAGCTCCGCGTCTTCGCAGATGGTCCATTCGGACCAGCCGCCGGTGCCTTCCAGCGCCGAGCGGCGCACCATGGTCATGGTGCCGTGCTGGATGATGGCGTTGCGCTCGTTGCGATGGTGCATGCCGATGCGGAAGAAGCCGTCGTATTCCCACGCGGTCATGCGGCGGAAGCGGTTGTGCTCATAGTCGCGATGCGCCTGCGGGCACTGCACCACGGCCACCTTGGGATCGTGGAAGTAACCGGTGAGCGAGGAGAGCCAGTCTTCGCGCACCACGTAGTCGGCATCGATCACTGCCACCACGTCTGCACGAGGATCGGTTTCCTTCAGGCCGAAATTCAGCGCGCCGGCCTTGAAGCCCGGCCACGGTTCCAGATGGAAGAAGCGGAACTTGCTGCCGAGCTTTTCGCAGTATTCCTGCACCGGCTTCCAGATCGCCGGGTCCTTGGTGTTGTTGTCGATCACCAGGACTTCGTAGTTCTCGTATTTGAGCTCGGCCAGCGAATCGAGCGTGACGAACACCATTTCCGGCGGCTCGTTGTAGCAGGCCAGGTGGATCGACACGAACGGCTGCTTCTCCACCGGATCGGGCGGCAGCAATCCCGCATGACGCACCCAGCCGCGGCGCCACAGCACTTCGGTGAACTCAAAGCCGTTGATCAGCAGGATGGCGAGGATCGCGATCTGGGCCGGGAACAACAGCACCAGCATGGTCCAGTCGATCCAGCTCAGATAGAAATTGAACGGCAGCGTGGCCGACCAGGTGACCAGGCCGCAGGCCAGCTGGATCAGCGCGCAGAAGAAGAACCGGCCGGTGAGCTTGAAGCGGCTGTAGCGACTGGCGAACCAGATCATCGGAATCAGCGCGAGCAGGCTGGCGCCGAGCGCCTTCCATGGCCACGCGGTGTCCTCGGTCACCGGGCCGGTGAACGGGAACTTGGGCTGGCGGTCGGCGTTGAACATGCCCCAGTACGCTTCGGTGCGGCCCGACAGCGCTTCCTTCCACGGCTGGTCGAACGCTTCCATCACGTAGTAGTCGATGTTGCGTTTCTTCGCTTCGTTGAACCAGGTGCGCAGGAAGATTGCTTCGTTGGACACCGACGGGTCAGCGTACTTGTAGCGGTCGCCATTGGACGGCCAGCCGATTTCGCCGATCACGATCGGCTTGTTCGGGAACATCTTCTTGAGCGCTTCATAGCTGCCGAGCGCGTCTTGAACCGCGGGAAAGCGATCCAGCGGATCCTTGCTGTTACTTGAGCTGTTGACCGCTGCAATGCCGTTCCAGTACGGGAACAGATGCACGGTAATGAAGTCGACGTGTTCAGCCAGCTCCGGATACTTGGCCCAGATGTGCCATGGCTCGGCGATGGTCACCGGCTGATGGATCGCCGCGCGCACGCGGTCGGCATACGCCATCAGCTGTTCCGGCGGAATATCGTTGCGGAACAACACCTCGTTGCCCACGACCACGCGGTTGATCGAGTTGGGATAGCGACGCGCCTGCGCGATCAGCGTCTCGACTTCGTTTTCGTTGTTGTCCAGGCGCCGGTCGATCCACGCGCCGGCCATGACCTGCAGGCCGTCCTTCTCCGCCAGGCGATAGACCTGTGGATTCTGCAGCGTCGAATACGTGCGGATGCGCGATGTGTAGCGCTTGAGCAGCTTCAGGTCGCTGTCGATCTCCTCGTCCGACGGGAAATCGTTCTTCAGCGGATTCTGGTAGCGCTGGAAAGCGGACAGGGCAAAGCCACCGATCGGGCCATTCCAGTTTTCCGGGCCGTGCGGCAGGTTGCTCCACCACCAGAGGCCGATGTTCATGGCCGCCACGATCAGGGCAAGCAATATGGCTGCGAGCAGGGGGTGCTTGCTGTCGTGGTTGGTCGAGTCTGTTTTCATATTCCAAGTGCCTCGCGCCGGGAGCTGTTTGCCCGCAGGGCGAGGAAGAACGAAGGAGTGTATGTCGATACACGACTGAGTGATGACGCGGCCCTGGGGGCAAACAGACCCGGCCCGAAGGGTTGCGCTCGAGCGGCCGCCAGGCGGCAGCGCGCGGCTTGACCTGCCAGCCAGGCAGGCGCTGCGCCACGCACTGCCGCCTGGCGGCCGCTCGAGCGCAACGCGAGGTACTTGGAATATGAAAACAGACTCGTACTGGCGCTCAAAACGATCCCCGTGGCTGCCTCACACGAGGCCGAAAAGCATTGGAAGCTTAACCATGCGGGGCTTTTGTCTCAATCGAAATGGGCCGGGATGGTCAGCGTAAGCTCAGGCCGCTGTTGGGCCGGGCTGCGCTCACCGGCAGGGAACAGCCATCCGGCACAGTGCTGCGACCAGAGTGGCCTGGCTGTGCTGGACGGTTTTTTCAAAGACATGCTTGAGGTGGTTGCGCGCCGTGCCCTCGGCCATGGCCAACAGGCGGGCGCAGTCGCGCAGCTCGTGACCATCGGCCAGCATGCCGGCCAGGGCCGCCTCACGCGGGGTCAGGCCGAACGCCACCGCCAGCGCTTCTGGCGGCAACGGCCGTAGATGTTCAGGGGTTGTGACGAGCACCACCACTTCCGGCGGCGGGCCCGGCAGGGGCGACAAACGCAGCAGCCAGGGCGCGGCACGACGGGAGCGGCGCCGCAGAGCCAGGTAATGGGGCCGGGTCGGACGCCCGTCGCTGCGCACGGATGCGGCGGTCAGGGCGATGGCGTGCCGCAGCCGCCGCGTGTCCGCCGCGCTGGCCGCCTTCAGGCCGGCAGGGCCCACCAGCAGGCCGTCACGTCGCGCCAGCAGGTCGTGGGCCTGGTGGTTGAGAAAGGAGGGCTGGGCCTGCGCGTCCACCAGGATCACGCCGATCAGCAGCTGGTCGAGCAACTGCTGCAACAGGGCTACGCGCACACCCGCGCCAGGTGCCAACGGCGCCTGCGATTCCCCTGCGGATAGGTGTCCCAACGGGCGTGGCATGTCGTGCTCCTGCCACCGGCCTAGTCCTTTCGCGCTGTCCGGTATGGGACAGGCGCATTCGCCACGGCCAGCGTATCCAGGAAGTTCCATCCTACTCCACTGCCCTCAAGGGCGGTGTCGCGGAGCACTGTCATGGCGATCGATGAACAAAGACTTCACGCTTTCCTGGGACGAGCCGTTGGCGATCTGGGGGCCGCCATCAGTGCCACGCTGATCCAGATCGGCGACGAGCTGGGCTTCTACAAGGCGCTGGCGAAAGAACGCCTGACCCCGACCGAGCTGGCCGAGCGCACCGGCACTTACGAGCGCTACGTGCGCGAGTGGCTGGGCAACCAGGCCGCGGGCGGCTATGTGGAATTCGACGAAGCCTCCGGCCGCTACGGCTTGAACGAGGAGCAGGCCTTGTGCCTGGCCGACCCGCACGGTCCGGTGGATGTGCCAGGCGCTTATTCCATCGTGGAGGCGCTGTTCCATGCCAAGAGCCGCACCCTGGAACACTTCCGCAATGGTGAGGGCATGGAGTGGGGCGAGCATCATCCCTGCCTGTTCCATGGCACCGAGCGCTTTTTCCGGGCCGGCTACAACGCCAACCTGATCGGCGCCTGGCTGCCGGCACTCGATGGCGTGGTGGACAAATTGCGCAAGGGCGGACGCGCCGCCGATGTCGGTTGTGGACATGGGGCAAGCACCATCCTGATGGCCAAGTCCTTTCCCACCTCGCAGTTCGTGGGCTATGACTATCACGCACCATCCATCGACGTAGCGCGTGAACGTGCCGCCGAAGCGGGAGTGGTCAACGCCTCATTCGAAGTGGCCGACGCCACCGGCTACAAAGGCAAGGATTTCGACCTGATCGCCTTCTTCGACTGCCTGCACGACATGGGCGACCCGGTAGGTGTCGCCAAGCACGCGCGCGATGCGCTCAAGGCCGATGGCAACTGCATGATCGTCGAGCCGTTCGCGGGCAACCACGTGCAGGACAACCTCAACCCAGTGGGGCGTGTCTATTTCGGCGCATCGGCGCAGATCTGCGTGCCCGTGTCGCTGGCGCGGCATGGTCCCGCCCTGGGCGCCCAGGCGGGTGAAGCGAAATTGCGCGAAGTGGTGGTGGACGGCGGCGGCTTCCAGCGCTTCCGGCGCGCTGCGGAGACGCCGTTCAACATCGTGCTGGAGGCGCGGCCCTGAGCGTGATGCCTGCGGGACGCGACACACCCTCGCTTTGAAAGCGAGGGTGTCGAGGCGGCTTACTTCAGCAGCGAGCGCAGCATCCAGGCGGTTTTCTCATGTTCCTTCAGGCGACCGGTGACGATATCGGCCGTGCCTTCATCGCCTGCGCCATCGGCCACCTTGATCACTTGCCGTGCGGTGTGGGCGGCGATCTCGTGGCCATCAACCAGCTGGCTCACCATCTCCTTCCAGTCCGGCACGCCGGCTTCTTCCTTGATCGAGGTGAGCTTGCCGAACTGGCTATAGGAGCCCGGCGCGAATACATCCAGCGTGCGGATGCGCTCGGCCACTTCGTCGGCGGCCAGCCAAAGTTCGKTGTACTGCGTCTCGAACATGGTGTGCAGGCTGTTGAACTGCGGACCGGTGATGTTCCAGTGGAAGCTGTGCGTCTTCAGATACAGCGAATACGTATCGGCCAGCAGCTTGGACAGCTGCTCACCAATCTGTTCCCGGTCCTTCTTGGCGATACCGATGGAAATGGCCATGTCGTGCTCCTTGAGAGGGTGATGGGAGGGAAGCTGGACTCAGGTTAGTGAGCCGGTACCTGTTGGGGAAATGAATCCTTCTGATGCTGGCGATAGGTCTGACCTATCACCCTGTTTGAACGGCTTACTGCAAGGAGTTGGCGTCGCCGCCGGCGCATATCGAGGTTTGCGCGGCAAGCTGCCGCAGTCCGTCGCCCTCTGCGAGCCGTTACCGGCAGGACGGCTGTGTTCTTTTGAGCGGTCCCGCACTAGCCCCTCTGCGGCTATCATCTGCGGTCCGATGACCCCGACCGCATCCAACGCCGCCTCCACCGACGCGCGACTGCGTCCGTTGCGCCAGACGCTCGACGACGTATCGACCCGCGACCAAGGCCGCCTGCTAAGCCGGTGGCGCGAGCTGTCGCGCCGGTTCGACGAGAAAAAGCTGGCTGCGCTTACCCGCGATATCGACGCTTCCGTTGCCCGCCGCAAGGCGCGTGCGGATGCCAAGCCGGCGATCCGGCTGGATGAATCGCTGCCGATCACTGCGCGCGCCGAGGAAATCGTCGAGCTGATCCGCAAGCATCAAGTGGTGGTGATCGCCGGCGAAACGGGTTCGGGCAAGACCACCCAATTGCCCAAGCTCTGCCTGGCGGCGGGACGTGGCGAAGCGGGCATGATCGGCTGTACCCAGCCGCGCCGGCTGGCTGCGCGTTCGGTGGCTCGCCGCGTGGCCGAAGAGCTGGCGACCCCGCTGGGCGAGCAGGTCGGTTTCCAGGTGCGCTTCAACGACCAGGTGTCCGATCGCACCTTGGTCAAGTTCATGACCGACGGCATCCTGCTTGCGGAAACGCAGGGCGACCCGTGGCTGAGCGCGTACGACACCATCATCATCGACGAGGCRCAYGAACGCAGCCTCAAYATCGATTTCCTGCTGGGATATCTGAAGCGACTGGCGGTGAAGCGTCCGTCGCTGAAGATCATCGTCACCTCGGCCACCATCGATACCGAA
This sequence comes from Dyella sp. 01N36, assembly GCF_056399745.1. Lineage (NCBI taxonomy): Bacteria > Pseudomonadati > Pseudomonadota > Gammaproteobacteria > Lysobacterales > Rhodanobacteraceae > Dyella > Dyella sp. 01N36. The sequence goes on along the minus strand of NZ_JBFTRY010000049.1, from coordinate 1,341 downwards.
CGTTTCGCGGAACACTTCAGCGGCGCGCCCATCGTGTCGGTGGAAGGGCGCGCCTATCCGGTGGAAGTGCGCTGGCGCTCCGTCGACGAGGTGGCCGCACGGCGTGGCCAGYGGGCGGGCGATCTGCAGCAGGGTGGCGCCGACCATGTGGCCGCCGTGCTCGATGAGATCACCCATGACGACCCGCGCGGCGATGTGTTGATCTTCCTGCCCGGCGAGCGCGAAATCCGCGACGCGCATTTGCTGCTCTCGCGACGCCAGTACCGCGAGACCGAAGTGATGCCGCTGTACGCGCGTCTGTCGGCGGGCGATCAGGATCGCGTCTTCAAGCCGGGCATCAAGCGCCGCGTGGTGCTGGCCACCAACGTCGCCGAAACATCGCTCACCGTACCCCGCATTCGCTATGTGATCGACACGGGCCAGGCGCGCGTCAAGCGTTACAGTCAGCGCAGCCAGCTCGAGCGCCTGCACGTGGAGCCGATTTCGCGGGCCGCCGCCGACCAGCGTAAAGGTCGTTGCGGTCGCGTGGGTCCAGGCACTTGCTACCGGTTGTACGACGAGGCCGATTTCGAGAGCCGCGCCGCCTACACCGATCCCGAATTGCTGCGCTCCTCGCTGGCCAACGTCATCCTGCGCATGCTGGCGCTGCAGTTGGGCGAAGTGGAGGACTTTCCGTTCCTCGAAGCGCCCGATCCGCGCGTAGTGGCGGACGGCTATCGGCGCCTGGCGGAAATTTCCGCCCTCGACGATGCACGGCGATTGACGCCCACCGGCCGCACGGTCGCCAAGCTGCCGATCGACGTGCAGCTGGCGCGCATGCTGGTGGAGGCGCAGCAGCTGCACAGCCTGCGCGAAGTGCTCGCCATCGTGTCCTTCCTCAGCATCCAGGATCCCCGAGAGCGGCCGGCGGATGCGCGCCAGCAGGCCGATGCGGCGCATGCGGCATTTTCGGATCCGAAATCCGATTTCGTTGGTGTGCTCAATCTGTGGCGCGACTACGGCAAGGCGCACGAAGACCTCACGCAGTCCAAACTGCGCGACTGGTGTACGCGGCACTTCCTCAGCTTCATGCGCATGCGCGAATGGCGCGAGCTGCACCGGCAGTTGTTGCTGGTGGTGCAGGAGCTGGGGTGGAAGCTGGATGCAGTGACGTCGCGAGAAGCCATCACTTCTCCCTCTCCCCGCCGGGGAGAGGGCCGGGGTGAGGGGCCAACCTTGCGGGGCGCGACAAAGGCGACGGCTGTTGCCGTAGAAAAGAAAAGTGACAGGAAAGGGTCGGGCGAGCACCCGCCACTCACCCCAACCCTCTCCCCGGAGGGGAGAGGGAGCAAGGGCGACGAC
>NZ_JBFTRY010000048.1:0-20524 GCF_056399745.1 Dyella sp. 01N36 | reverse complement strand
CAACATACCTGCGCGGACCAGGCTTCCCGAGCCAAACCGAGCATTGATCCTGTCCTGCACCTGGTCGGTGACGCGCCGTTCGGGCGCGCTGTCGAACAGGTCTTGCTGTCGTTGTGCCGCAAAACCCGACAGGCTGACGCCCAGCAGGCGAAGGCGCGGCCTTGATTGCGCCTTCCACCATGCGTTAAGCAAGCCTCGTGCCAGCTCATAGAGCTCGCTGGCGGAGGCGCTGGGCACGCGCAGTTGGCCCTGGCGGCTGTGGGTGACAAAGGGCGGCTCGCGCAATTTCACCGTGACCGTACGCCCTTCCAGCCCACGCTGGCGCGCTCGGGCCGCGATGCGCTCGCAATGGCGCAGCAGCCAGGCCTCGGCCATCGCCAGCTCGGCCAGATCGACATCAAAGGTGTGTTCCGAGCCGATCGACTGTTCGGCCTGCGCCGGTTCCACCTCGCGGTCGTCTTCGCCGCGGGCCAGCGCCTGCAGCGCGTCCACCTGACGCCCTAGCGCACTCGCCAGACGCGCCGTGTCACTTGCTGCCAATTCGCCTATGGTCCGGATACCCAGGCGGTGCAACGCCTGCTCGGTCACCTTGCCCACGGTCAACAAGCGGCCCACCGGCAGCGGCGCCAGATCCCGGGCGGCGTGCTCAGCGGTGATGCGACGCAAACCATCGGGCTTGGACATTTCGCTGGCCAACTTGGCCAGCAGCTTGTTGGGCCCCATGCCCACCGAGGCATTGAGCTGGGTGCGCTCGCGGATGGCGAGCTTGATGCGACCAGCGATGGTCTCGACCGAGCCGAGCAGGCGCAGGCTGGCGGTGACGTCCAGGAACGCCTCATCCAGCGACAGACCCTCCACCAGCGGCGTGGCTTCGTGGAAAACCTTGAAAACCTGCTCCGAGGCTTCTTCATAGCGAGCGAAATCAGGCGGCAGGTAGACGCCATCGGGGCAAAGCCGCCGCGCCTGCGCCATCGGCATGGCCGAACGCACGCCGAACGGGCGCGCTTCATAACTGCAAGTGGAGACCACCCCGCGAGGCCCCAGGCCACCGACGATCACCGGGTGCCCACGCAGCTGCGGGCGGTCGCGCTGCTCCACGGACGCATAGAAGGCGTCCATGTCGACGTGGATGATGGAGCGTTCATCGGGCAGCATGTCCCTGTATTCTGCCGATACGGCAGCATCGCGTGTACTGGACTTGCCCGTCGCCAGCGGCTAATCTTGGTCTCGCTTGGGTCAGTGGGTGCGCGCACGATCGGTGAGATCGACCGCTACGGCACCCGTCCCGATGCACTCAGCCGACCGATTGAGAAGCCAGTGACGCAGGTTTCGTCACGTTGTGGCTCGCGTTTTTTGTCGTGACCCAAACACGCTAAAAACGCTCAAGGGTCGCTCACGGCCAGCCTGATCGAAACGCCAGACGCGCGCTTTCGTCATGCATGACCGCGACGGTGACGCCATGCGCACCGGCTAGGCATCGCGCAAGTTAGCTTCAACGGATCGCGCCTGCGGGCCAACGTCCGGGCGGGACATTCGTCAGGCGAATGCCGGTGGGATCAACGTTTCCTCACGTATTGAACGCAGAGCAAGCCGTCTTGAACGGCCCAACGACATGCATTGATGAGCACTGAGCCAGTCGAGCCTCAGGCGGTCGCCGCACCGCAGGACGCGTTTGCGTCGGTACCTCAACAGCAGGAAATGCCGCTGGCCATCGTGCGCGGCGAACCGCTGTTGCAGATGCCGCAGGACCTGTACATCCCGCCGGATGCGCTCGAGGTGATCCTCGAATCGTTCGAAGGGCCGCTCGACCTTTTGCTGTACCTGATTCGTCGCCAGAATCTGGACATTCTCGACATCCCGGTCGCCGAGATCACCCGGCAGTACATGGATTACATCGAGATGATGCGCGACGTGATGCGCCTGGAGCTGGCTGCCGAATACCTGCTGATGGCAGCCATCCTGGGCGAGATCAAATCGCGCCTGCTGTTGCCCCGGCCGCCTGCCGAGGAAGGCGTGGAAGAAGATCCCCGCGCCGAGCTGATCCGTCGCCTGCAGGAGTACGAACGCTTTAAAAGGGCCGCGGCGGATATCGACGCCCTGCCCCGCATGGAGCGAGACATGGCGCCGGCCCACGCGGACGTGGGCGAACGCAATGTGGTCAAGCTGCCGCCGCCGCTCGACCTCAAGGAGATGCTGCTGGCGCTGAAGGACGTGATGCGTCGTGCCGAATTGTTCGGTCACCACGCCATCCGGCGCGAAGCACTCAGCGTGCGACAGCGCATGGGTGAACTGCTCGGCCGCTTGACCGACCAGACCTTCCAGCGCTTCGAAACGCTGTTCGATGTCACCGAGGGCCGCCTGGGCGTGGTGGTCACTTTCCTGGCCATGCTTGAACTGGCCAAGGAGATGCTGGTGGAGATCGTGCAGGAAGAACCGCTGGCACCGATTTACGTAAGGGCAAGGGCAGGAAGCGCGGAAGAAACCGCCGCCGAACGCTATGCCGATGACGAGCCGGCCACCGCGGCCGAATAAGCCGCGCAGCCCGCCCCATTCACCGCAGCATCCGCATCCGATCCGAGGCCATGCAGATCGAGCAACTCAAACCCATCATCGAGGCGGCCCTGCTGGCATCCACCCAGCCGATGACCGTGCCTCAACTGCTGGAACTGTTCGGCGAAGAGGACGAAGTCGGCCGCGAAGAGGTCGCCAAGACCCTTGAGGCGCTGGCGGACGATTGCGCCAACCGCGGCGTGGAGCTGCAAGAGGTCGCCTCGGGCTTCCGCTACCAGGTGAAGCAGTCGGTGCATCCGTGGATCTCGCGCCTGTGGACCGAGCGCCCCAGCCGCTACTCCCGCGCCCTGCTGGAAACCCTGGCGCTGATCGCCTACCGCCAGCCGATCACGCGCCCGGAGATCGAACAGATCCGCGGCGTGGTGGTGTCGTCCAACATCATCAAGACGATGGAAGAACGCGAATGGATCCGCGTGGTGGGTTACCGCGACGTGCCCGGCAAGCCCGCACTGTTCGGCACCACGCGCGCCTTCCTCGACTACTTCAACTTGAAGTCGCTGGATGAGCTGCCGCCGCTGTCGGAAATCCGCGACATGGAAGACCCGCAGATGAGCATCGCGCCGGAGCCGCTGCCGGTGCGTGTGATGCGCGACCTGCCGATCGATCCGGACGAAGAAAACGAAACCCTGGTGGTGGCCGGCGAAGAAGATCTCGACGTTTCCATCACCGAACCTGCCGGGCACGATGTACCGGCCACCGAACACGAAGAAAGCCAGGCCGCCGACGCCGTCGACGAACCCGGCCACGAAACGCCCGAGGCGATGCATGTCGCCTCCTCCGAACCCGGCGCTGCACCGCACGCCGAGGCTCATGTTGACACTGCCGACGAGGCAGCGACCCACGCGGACGCCGATCAAGGCGACGCCACGCAAGATACCGAGGAGTACCGCGCATGACTGCGCCACAGAAATCCGTTTTGACCCTTAAGCGCACGCCGCGCGACGAAACCGCGCCTGCCATCGAAGAGCGCCTGCACAAGGTGCTCGCCAACGCCGGCCTCGGCTCGCGCCGTATGCTTGAGCAGCGTATCCAGGCCGGTGAGGTTGAACTCAACGGCACCCCCGCCACCATCGGCGCCAGCGTCCACGCCGGCGACCGCGTCGTGCTCGACGGCAAGCAGTTCGTCGTCGCCACCGACAACCGCGACGAAACCGAAGTGCTGGTCTATCACAAGCCCGAAGGCGTGGTGACCACCCGCGAAGATCCCGAAGGCCGTCCCACCGTGTTCGAACAGCTGCCGCGCCTGAAGGGTGCGCGCTGGGTCGCCGTGGGTCGCCTGGACATCAACACCACCGGCCTGCTGCTGCTCACCACCGATGGCGAACTCGCCAACGCGCTGATGCATCCCAAGAGCGGTCTCGAGCGCGAATACCTGTGCCGCGTGCACGGTGAAGTGCCCGACGAGATGATCGAAAAGCTCAAGGCCGGCGTGGAGCTGGAAGACGGCCCGGCCCGCTTCGACGAAATCGCCGTGATCAGCCAGGGCGGCAGCCACAGCTGGTTCCGCGTAGTGATCCGCGAGGGCCGCAATCGCGAAGTGCGCCGCCTGTGGGATTCCCAGGGTTTCCTGGTGAGCCGACTCAAGCGCATCCGCTACGGCAGCGTGGAACTGCCGCGCACCCTGCGCCGCGGTGACTGCGAATCGCTGGGCGAAGAAGCCGTCAAGGATCTGCGCAAGACCACCGGTCTCGGTTCGCCGCAGCCGGTGCTCACGCTGAGCCCGGTGCTGCATCAGCGCCGCGCGCCGCGCAACGTCACCGAGTACGTTCCCAAGGGCGCCAGCGGCTCGTACAGCGCGGGCTACCAGGACGAAGCGCGCGAGCTGCGCGCCTATGACCGCATCCGCGAAGAACCCACCCGCGGCAAGCCGCGCGGCCGTCCGGGCCGGGAAGTGAACGGCAATGTCGCCCGTCCGGAACGCTCGGGCGGTGGTGGCGGTGGCATGCGCAAGGGCAAGCGCGGCGTCGCCCCGGGCCAGGAGCTGCCGTCGGTGCGCACCTGGTTTGCCGGCGAATCGCGTGAAGGCGGTGCTGCTGGCGGCGCTCGCGGCGGTGCCGCAGGCAATCGTCGTCCGGGCGGCGGCAAGCCGTCGTTCGGCAATCGCGCCGGTGGCGCGGAAGGCCGTAGCGGCAGCCCGTACAGCGGCTTCGGCGGTGGTGCGGCCGGTGGCAACCGCGGTGGCAAGCCGAGTGGTCGTCCGGGCGGTCGTCCCGGCGGTCATGGTGGCCAGGGTGGTCAGGGCGGCGCGGCTGGCCAGGGTGGCCAGGGCGGTCGTCCGCAGGGCCGTGGCGGCAACCGTCCGCAAGGCGGCGCCGGTCGTCCGCAAGGCGGCGGTCGTCCCCAGGGCGGTGGTAATCGTCCGCACGGCGGCGGTGGCGGTGGCGGTGGCGGTGGCGGCGGTGGTCGCGGCGGCAACCGTCACGGCAATCGCTGAGCACGGCTTCCGCCATGCACGCCCGCATCTATCACAACAACCGCTGCTCCAAGTCGCGCGCCACACTGGCCTTGCTTGAGCAGCGCGGCGTGGTGTGCGATGTCGTGAACTACCTCGACACGCCGCCGAGCAGCACCGAGCTGATGCAATTGCTCGACATGCTCGGCATGACGCCGCGCGAACTGATGCGCACCAACGAGGCCGAGTACAGCGAACTCGGCCTCGACGATCCGTCACTCGACGACACCGCGCTGATCGCGGCGRTGGTGAGTCATCCGCGGCTGATCGAACGCCCCATCGTGGTGTCCAACGGCAAGGCCGCGCTGGGACGTCCGCCCGAAGCGGTGCTGTCCATTCTTTGAGTGCACGCATCCTCGCCTTGCGCGGGATGCGTCGCCCTACTCTTCCTCGTCAGGCACGTAGGCCAGCAGATCGCCCGGCTGACATTCGAGGAATTCGCAGATTTTGCTCAGCGTTTCGAAACGCACGCCGCGCACATGGCCGGACTTGAGCAAGGACAGATTGGATTCGGTAATACCGACGAACTCGGCGAGTTCGCGCGAGCGCACTTTGCGCATCGCCAGCATGACATCGAGTCGGACTACGATCGCCATCAGGACCTCACACGATCGAGCGCTGGTCGTCTTCGAGTCGCGCCGCCTCGTCGAACAGGCGGGCCACGAAGAAGAACACGGCCACCGGCAACAACGACAGCAGATCGTCGCCGCTGAAGGTCAAGCGGGCCGACCCTGCGCCTGAGTGCCACGCCAGCCAGAGCGAGGCTGCCGCCGGCAACATCACGCGTAGTGCTGCAGCGACCATCAGCAGGCAGGCGAAGCGGCGGAAGTGTTTCGTGGCGGCGCCGGAAAACAGTGCATCCGGCGCCACGCGACCGAGCATCAAGGCCAGCTCCACCAGCGCCCCGCAACTGACCAGCGCCAGCACGGCAGCGATGCAAGCCGCCCATGCGTGCGGAAGTTCATCGGTCGACAGAGTGGCGACCACGGTCGCACCCTGGGCGCTGCCGTCGGCCCAAATACCCAGCCCCGTGACCACCAGACAGGCCAGCGCGCTCAGCCAGGCGGCGATCGCCAGCGCACGGGCGACGCGCACGATGCGATGTACTGTTGGATAATCATTTCTTTCTGTATTACGATAATTTTTCTTCGTCATACGGGCACCATATCATGAAAGCTGCGCCGCTGGTCTGGCTCCATCCCTATGTGCTGTTGGCCGCGATCGCGTTGCCGGCGCTGGCCGGAGGCGTGGCGTCGGCGCCGATGTCGAACCCGCAGGCCGAAAGCGCGCTGGTGGATGCGGCCGATGGCGAGGTCTTTCATCTGGCCAGCGTGCTTCCCCGCATCGAGGATCCCGGACTGGCCACCCTCGCCAGGGCGCGGCTGGCCGCAGCACGGCTGGATGCCGCCGAGGCGGACCAGTTGGTCCAGCGCTATCTCACCGGCGGCCATCGCACGCCCGCGCAACGGGCGCTGGCCTGGCCCATCGCCGCCGATGCCAGCTTTGCCGACGGCAAATACGGCAAGGCCGCCGAGGCGGCGCACGCATGGGAGCAGGCGCTTGCCGCACAAGGCGCCACGACCGAGGACCGTGCGGCGGCACTGCAGATGGCCGTGCTCGCCGATCAGCTTGCCCAGGCTCCCGCGCAACAAGTAGACGTTTATGCGCCCAAACCCGAAACGGTGAAGCGCGATAAAGTCGGCCTGCCCCGCTCGCAGGCTTCCATCAACGGCAAGCCTCAGGAAGTTGTGCTTGATACGGGCGCCAATCTCTCCGTCGTATCGCTATCCACTGCACACAAGCTGGGCCTGCGCCTGCTCGATGGCGCAGCGAGCGTAGGCAGCGCCAGTCGACAGGCGGTGGCTACGCGCATTGGCATTGCCGATCATCTGCAATTCGCTGGGCTCTCGTTGAGCCATGTGGCGTTCCTGGTGCTCGACGACGATCAGCTGAAGATGCCGGTGCCCGGCGGTTATCAGATCGACGCGATCCTCGGCTTCCCGGTGCTGCGCCAGCTGCAGCGGCTGGAGTTCACCGCTGATGGCAAGCTGCTGCCCTCGCGCAGCGACGCGGCCAAACCTGGCGAAGGCAACTTGCGCATGGCCGGCAGCGATCTTTATGTCGAGGTGATGCTCAATGATCTGCCCGTGGCGATGCATCTGGATAGCGGCGGCGCGTTTTCTTCGCTCTCGTCGCGCTTTGCGGTGGAGCACCCCGGCGTCGTCAAGGGATTGAAGTCGAAACAGGAACACGTCGCCGGTGCAGGCGGCGCGCGCGTGCGCCAGTCGGCGACGTGGCCGAACGTGCGAGTGCACATCGGCGATCAGCAAAGCGTACTTGCGGCGATGACGATCTCGCTCAGTGATGCCGGCAACGTCAAGGAGCCCAACGTATTGGGCGGCGACATCCTGCAGTCGTTCGATCACTGGACGATCGACTTTCCACGCATGCAGTTCGAGGTCGGCAAGCCGTTGCCTCAGGCCTCCGCCAAGCTGCGCGCGAAATAATCGCGCGCAGTCCGATCAACCCGGATTGAGCGTAAAGCTGTCCGCATCCATCCACGCCGGAAAACGCTCGCGATGCGCGAGCAGCGGCGCGGGATCGATGGTCACCGTCACCACCTGCTCCTGCGGACCCAGCTCGACCAGCGGCTCGCCGATGGGATCGAGCACGGCGCTGTCGCCCGCATACGGCAGATCGTTGCCGTCGACGCCAACGCGATTGAGGCCAATGACATAACTCAGGTTTTCGATGGCGCGCGCACGCAGCAGCGTGCGCCAGGGCTGGCGGCGCGGCGCCGGCCAGTTGGCCACGAAGATCGCCAGGTCGTAATCCATGCCGCCGGTGGCTTCCTCGCGGCGGCCGTTGCGCAGCCACACCGGAAAGCGCAAGTCGTAGCAGACCTGCGGAAGAATCCGCCAGCCCTTCAGCTCGACGATCAAGCGCTCGTTGCCGCCGCCATAGCGCGTGTGTTCACCCGCCATGCGGAACAGATGGCGCTTGTCGTATTGCTCGAAGCTGCCGTCCGGGCGTGCCCAGATCAGCCGGTTGTAAACGGTGTCGTTTTCGCGAATAGCCAGGCTGCCGCACAACACCGCACCCACTTCCTGGGCGAGCGCGCGCATCCACGCGACGCCTTCGCCTTCCATGGTGTCGGCACTGGCGCGCGTGTCGTTGCTGAAGCCGGAAAGAAACGTCTCCGGCAACACCACCAGATCGGTCTGCCCGGCGACGCGGCGCACCAGCTCGCCGTAGTACTCGCGATTGGCCGGCGCGTCATGCCAGCGCGTGGCGCCCTGGATCAGGCTGACCTTCAGAGTTTGCATAGACGCTCCGCGGCGGCTTCCATGGTGGCATCGCTCTTGGCAAAGCACAGGCGCAGGTAATGCGTGCCCGGCGCCTTGTCATAGAACGGCGTGAGCGGAATCGCGGCGACGCCGCCTTCCTTCACCATCCACTCGCAGAACGACACATCGTCCTTGTTGCTGATGGCGGAATAGTCGACCAGCTGGAAATAGYCGCCCGGCACGTCGAGCAACTTGAAGCGCGAGGGCTTGATCAGTTCGCGGAAGCGATCGCGCTTGACCTGATAGAAGGCGGGCAGCTCCAGATAGTGCTCGGGCGTGCTCGCCATGAACTCGGCAAACGCGACCTGCGCCGGATGAAACGTGCAGAACGTGAGGTACTGGTGCACCTTGCGAAATTCCGCGGAGAGCGCCTTGGGCGCCACCGCGTAACCGAGCTTCCAGCCGGTGCAGTGATAGGTCTTGCCAAACGAGGACACCACGAAGCTGCGCGCGGCCAGCTCGGGATGGCGCAGCACGCTCTCGTGCTGGGAGCCGTCATACACGATGTGCTCGTACACCTCATCGGACAACACCACGATCTCGGTGTCGCGCACGATGGCGGCCAGCTCGTCCAGATCGGCCGAGGACAACACCGCACCGGTCGGGTTGTGCGGGCTGTTGATCAGGATCATGCGCGTCTTGGGCGTGATCGCGTCGCGCACGCGCTGCCAGTCGATGCTGAAGCTGGGTGCCTGCAACGGGATGTGCACGGCGCGGGCGCCCTGCAGCTCGATGGCCGGTTCGTAACTGTCGTAGGCCGGATCGAACACGATCACTTCATCGCCCGCACGCACCACGGCGGCGATGGCAGCAAACAGCGCTTCGGTCGCACCCGAGGTCACCGTGATCTCGGTATTGGGATCGAGCTTGTGACCGTACAGGCGCTCGGTCTTCAGCGCGATCTGCTCGCGGAGCGGCTGCAGGCCGATGCCCGGCGCATATTGGTTGCGGCCTTCGGCCATGGCGCGCGTGATGGCGTCGCGCAACGGCTGCGGTGGTTCGAAGTCCGGAAAGCCCTGCCCCAGGTTGACCGCCTTGTGTTCGACAGCCAGCTGGCTCATGACGGTGAAGATGGTGGTTCCAACTTTGGGAAGCTTGGTTTCGATCTGCATGACCTGGATGTCTGGAAGGCTAAATGATGATCGTAACACGGGTGTCGTTGCGCACCTGCGTCACAGGTATTTGTGGCACTTCGCGTGATTTTCGCGCACCGAATCGGGCAGCCGTTCCGCAAGAAAATCCACGAACGCGCGTACACCGGGCAACAGGCCGCGCCGGCTCGGGTAGACGAAGTGCATGGTGCCTTGTGGCACGCTCCATTCGGGCAGCACCACTTCCAGCTCGCCGCGCTCGATGGCCGGACCGCACACGAACTCGGGCAACAGCGTCACGCCGACGCCGCTCTTGCAGCTTTGCAGCAGGGCGTTGAAGTCACCGCAGATCAGGCGGGGCTGGATGTCGACCACGATCTTCTCGCCTTGTGCATCGAGCAGCTCCCAGCCCTGCGCTCCCTCGTGCTCCTGGTTGCTGAGCGCCGGCAGCTGCGAAATATCGGTGGGTTCCTTGGGACGGCCGTAACGGTTGWGCAGGTCCGGACTGGCTACCAGCAAGACCTTGGACTGGCCAAACGTGCGCACCACCAGGGTCGCGTCGGTATCGAGCTTGCTGCGCACACGGATGGCGATATCAAAGCCCTCGCCGATCACGTCGACGCGCCGGTCGGTGGCGTGCAGGCGCACCTGCATCTTGGGGTGCTGGGCGAGGAACTCCGGCAGCATATGGCCCACCACGGTCTGCACCAGCGAGACCGGGCAACTGACGCGCACCACGCCACGCGGCTCGGAGCGTACTTCTTCCACGGCCTCCTGCGCCGCCCTTGCCTCTTCCAGGACGGCACGACAGTGGCCATAGAAGCGCTCGCCGACTTCCGTCACCACGAAGCGACGGGTGGTTCGCTGCAGCAGGCGGACGCCAAGGCGCTCTTCCAGTTGCGCGATGCGCTTGCTCAGGCGGGACTTGGGGATGCCAAGGGCGCGTCCGGCCGAGGAAAAGCCGCCGTGTTCAACCACGGCAGCGAAGAAATACAGATCGTTGAGATCTTGAAGGGCGCCATCCAGGACCGTCATCGCTGTTTCCTTATTAGAACAATACGTTCGAGTTTAGCCGGCTTATCACTTGATTGTCCGAAGACTACCTTAGTTCTGTCGCCGGCGGACCCGGCCCGTCAACTGAGGAAATACCATGAAACTGCTGCATCTCGACGCAAGTGCCCTGGGTAGCCACTCCGTTTCGCGCGGTCTGACCGCCGCCATCGTGGCCGAACTGACCGCTAACAACCCCCAAACCGAAGTTATCTACCACGATCTGGTTGCCAACCCGCTCGCCCACTGGACTGCCGTGGCCGACGCCAGCGATCCGGTGGCGGTCCAGGGCAGCCAGATGATCGAAGAGTTTCTGGCGGCCGACGTGGTGGTCATCGGTGCCCCGATGTACAACTTCTCGATCCCCAGCCAGCTCAAGGCCTGGATTGACCGCATCGCGGTGGCCGGCAAGTCGTTCCGCTACACCGCCAATGGTCCGGAAGGCCTGGCTGGCGGCAAGCGCGTGATCATCGCCTCCTCGCGTGGCGGCATCTACAGCGAAGGCAGCGCCGCCCAGCCGATGGACTTCCAGGAAACCTACCTGCGCGCCCTGTTCGGCTTCCTCGGCGTCACTGATCTTGAGTTTGTCCGCGCTGAAGGCGTCAACTTCAGCGAAGACCACAAGGTCGAGGCCCTGAAGACCGCGCACGCTTCGATCAGCGTGGCGACCCGCAAGGCCGCTTAAAGCTTCACCGGCACCACCGTCCCCAGCAGACGCCGCGCCCTCAGGGCGCGGCGTTTGTCTTTTCAGCGCGATAGACCGCCTTGCCGTCGACCCACGTGCTGAGCGGTTTCAGGTCGGCGATCTGACGCGGCGATACGGTAAGCAGGTCGCCGCTGAGCACCACGAAGTCCGCACGCATGCCGGGCTTCAAGGCGCCGACCTGATCCTCCATGAAGGACGCATACGCCGCGCCGCGCGTGAAACCCGCCAGCGCCTGGATGCGGCTCACCCGCTGATCCGGCAACCAGCCACCCGGCGGCTGTCCATTGAGATCCTGCCGCGTCACGGCGGCATACAGGCCAAGCATCGGATTGACCTGCTCCACCGGGAAATCCGAACCGAACGCCAGCGGCACTTTTTCCTGGATGAATCGYTGCCAGGCATACGCGCCCTTCAGTCGCTCCGCACCGAGACGCTGTTCGGCCCATGGCATGTCGGAGGTGGCGTGGGTGGGCTGCATCGAGGCGATCAGATGCAAGGTGGCGAAGCGCGGAATGTCGTCGAGCGCGACGATCTGCGCATGCTCCACGCGCCAGCGATGATCGCTGTCGGCGTGCTCGCCCAGCACGGCCTGATAGGTATCGAGCACGTTGCGGTTGCCGCGATCGCCGATGRCATGCGTTGCGACCTGTACATGGCAGCGATACGCCTTTTCCACCGCAGTGCGATAGGCCTCGGGCGAGGTGACGAAGATGCCCTTGTTGCCATGGTCGTCGTTGTAGTCGGCCAGCAATGCCGCGCCGCGACTGCCCAGCGCGCCATCCATATAAAGTTTGACGGTGCGCATCTGCAGACGGCCATTCGCATCTGCCCAGCGCCCGCCCTGACTGCACAGCCAGTCGAGCGCCTGGTGGTTGCCGTCGGCCATCTCATAGAGACGCAACGGTATCTCACCGGCTGCCGCCATTTCCTGCAGGACTTTGAAATCCTCCAGGCTCACGCCCGGATCGTGTACGCCGGTCAAGCCGGCCGCGACTGCATCGGCGAAAGCGGCCTTATAGGCATCGCGCGTCTGCTCGTGCGTCAGCGGAGGAACGGCCTGACCCACCAAAGCCTGGGCGCCGTCCACCAGCACGCCAGTCGCCTTCTTGCCGACGCGTTCGATGCGTCCGCCGTCGGGTTGCCAGTCGCCATCCAGCGACTTGGTCGCGTGCTTCATCGCCGCCGTGTTTGCCCACGACGCATGACCATCCACGCGCTCGAGGTACACGGGGCGATCGGGAAACGCTGCATCGAGATCAGCGGCGTTGGGGAAATGTTTGTCGGCCCAGCGGTTCTGGTCCCAGCCGCGGCCGATCAGCCATGTGCCCGGCGGCAATTTGGCGGCGGCCGCCTTGAGCCGCGACACCACCTCCGCGCGCGAGGTGCTGCCGACAAGGTCCACTTCGATATGGGTCATGCCCAGGCCCAGCATGTGGCCATGAGCGTCGATCAAACCGGGAATGACGGTGGCGCCTTTGGCGTCCTCGATCTTGCCGTCGGGGTACTGCTTCTTGAGGTCAGCTGTATCACCCACCGCAAGTAGGCGTCCATCGTCGCCCCAGGCCAGCGCCGCAGCCTCCGGACGTGAGGGATCCATCGTATGGATGTGGGCATTGACCAGCAAGGTGGTCGCCTGCAGCGGCAGCGCGGCGAGCGCCAGTACAGCGATCGAGCCATAACGAAGCGACAAGCGCATGGAGTCGTCCCGGGTGGAAGAATGCCGAGACTTTGCCCAGCCCGGCCCCGACACACAAGCGGCCATGCAACATGTGTGCACCCAGGGCGCCCCCTACGCCCCGGATACGAAGGACTTACGCGGCCTGTTCCAGCACCGCCGCCACGCTGGCGTACTGCGCCAGGCGGATCGAGGCTTCGGTGCCTGGCATTTCCACGCAGACCGAACGACCCGAACGCAGATGTTCATCGCGGGCGACTTCCCGGGCGAGTTTGATGGCACTGCCAAGCCGCAGATCACTGAACAGCGAAAAACCAAGACGGCACACACACCACATACCGTCCGGGGACTGCTTGAGCGAATAGGTGACCATGATGCAACCCTGTGGGGGAAAGGAGATGCCTGCCACAACTAATCGTGTACGCATTAGGCGCGACGATTTGTCCGTTCCGGACTAAAAGAGCATGCCTTTGTTACACCGGTCGTCCTATCAGCACGACACCTGATGTTTCGTAGGAATGCGACTACGACGATTGGGATAGGGACACAGGCATGGACTGTTTCACCGCGGATACACATGCGCTTGCCATCCGTGAACGCCACGCCCTGCACAACGCTGCCGATGGCGGAAATCACATCGATCTATCACCCATCGTTAACTGCCTGATCRTCAGTTTCTAAAGCCCCGATCACGGAGTCTTGCTGATGACGGATGGCACACCCATGATCCAACTGCCCCTGCATCAGGCTTTTAACGAACTGCTGCAGCTCTACCGCATGCTCGAACTGGAAAACGAACTTTTGCGCGGGCAACTGCGCAGGCATCCGGTGGGCGAGCTGCAGATCCGCGAGACCGAACGCAAGATGATGGAATTGCGCGGCGGTGTGCCGCCTGTCACTCCCGACCAGCTGACGGCCATGATGGCCGTTCGGCCGGAATGAAGCGCGGCGCGCGAAGGTCGCCCATGACGACGAACGAATTGAATGGTGTGGTAGTCACCCATCCCAAGCGCGTGGTGTTTCCCGACGACGGCATCACCAAGCAAGACATCGCCGATTATTACGACGCGATCATGCCCTGGTTTCTACCGGGCGTGACCGGTCGACCGACTTCGGTGTTCCGCTTTCCCGAAGGCCTTGCCGAGCCGGGCTTTTTCCAGAAACACCCGATGCGGGGACTTCGTCGGGTCGAAAGCGTGCGGCTGCGTGAGGAAAGCGGCGCGCTTGATGACTATCTCTGCCCCAGCGACGCCAGCTCGGTAATCGAATTGGTGCAATACGGCGCCATCGAATTCCATCCTTGGGCGGCACGGGCCGATGCGCTGGAAGAACCCGATTATCTTGTGTTTGACCTCGATCCCGGGAGCGGCGTGAGCTGGCGCGATGTGATCGAAGCCGCGCGATGGCTCAGGGATCGACTGGCCAAAGTGTCGCTGAAGAGCTTCGTACGAACCACCGGAGGCAAAGGCTTGCACGTGCTCGTGCCATTGCACGCATCGTGTCGCTGGGAAGACTCCAGCCGGTTCAGCCGTGCCTTTGCCCATCAACTTGCCGACGAGCGCCCTGACGCGTTCACGGCGACATCCGCCAAGAGCGAACGCAAGGGGCGCATCTTCATCGACTATCTGCGCAATACGCGCGGCGCCACCAGCGTGGCATCGCTGTCGTTGCGTGCGCGCCCCGGTGCGCCGGTTGCCATGCCGTTACGCTGGCAAGACCTTGGTCGCTGCAGCAGCGGCAGCGCGTTCGACATCCGCTCCGCCAGGCAGCGACTGGGGCGCTTGCGCGGCGATCCCTGGGAGGGTTTCTCCACGCTGCGGCAGGATCTGGGCGAGGCGATGCGCGTCTACGCCGGCGCGGAAAGCTAGTGGTTTTTTCCAAACGTCGCGGGCAGCTCCATCAACGCCTCAAAGCGACCCAATGCCGGTGATAGGAAATGGCCACCCTTGAGCACTTGATTGAGCGCCTCGATCAACTCCTCTCCCGCCGAAGCCTTCAGCACATAGCCCTTGCCCAGTGACAACGCGGCGCGCGCCAGCGTGGCGTCGTCGTGCACGGTGATGAAAATGATCGGCAGGTCGGGGCGATCGACGAGCAATTGGCGGGCCGCCTGCATACCGTCCATGCCAGGCATGCTGATGTCGGTCACCACGACGTCGGGCTGAAGGCGCCTCACGGCTTTCACCAGCGCCTCGCCATGCGCAACCACGGCAAGCACATCGAACTCCTCGCTCAACAGTTCGCGCAGCTGCTCGGCGATGGGCAAGTGGTCCTCGGCCAGCACCAGGCTGGATCGCCTTTTGTCGCTGCTTTCAGTCGAGGCGCGCATCTCGTCGTGAGCATCTTCCAATGCACCACCCTGCGCCACCGAAATCGAACCGAAGCAATGCTAAGTAAATCTACCGAAGCAAACGCCGTAACGTACGGGCCGCTCAGAACAACAGCCCCAGATCCTGTGCGCGACGTACCAGCTCCAGCGTGGAGTGCACGCCGAGCACCTGCATCATGGTGTATTTATGCGCTTCCACGGTGCGCACCGACAGTCCCAGCTGCAGCGCGATCTGCTTGGAACGCAAGCCTTCGCCAACCAGTCGAAGCACCTGCAATTGCTTGGAGGTGAGATTGCGCATATCGGTCATCTGGCCGCTGATGTAGCGCGCGCCCAACGCCGGGGTCACATAGGTGCCTCCGGCCATCACCTGCTGGGCCGCATTGCGCAGATCTTCGCCCGCCGAGTTCTTCAGGATGTAGCCCCGCGCACCTGCGCGCAACGCGGCGACCGCCAGCGCCGGCTCCATGTGCATGGTGAGGAAGACGAAGCGCGTGTCGAAGCCGGCCTGCCGGAGACGCTTCAGCGCGTCCATGCCGTTGCAGCGAGGCATGTTGATATCGGCCACCACCAGATCCGGCTTTATGCGCTGCACGGCGTCGATCAGTGCCTCGCCATCAGCCACGATGTCCTGCAGATCGAAATCCTCGTCGAGGATGTGCTGCACGCCCTCGGCCACCATGCGGTGGTCGTCGGCAATGATCAGGGTTGGCCTCACGCCGGCCCTTGGGTTCCTAGCGGAATTCGTATGCATAACTCAGTCCCTTTGCCCAGAGTTGATTGCAGTCGGCAGCTGCCGCCCAGCAGCTTCGTGCGTTCGTCGATGCTCAGCAGTCCAAGCCCTCGACGCCCCTCCCCTTCGGTGACAAATCCCTTGCCGTTGTCGATGATGGTGAGATCTACCTGGTCATGCTCGATCTGCAGCGCCACTTCAACTCGCTGCGCGTCTGCGTATCGCAATGCGTTGCCGAGACCTTCCTGGGTGACGCGATAAAGACAGAGCGCGACATCTTCAGGAAGATCTTTTGCATACGGCGATACCCGCAACTCGATCGCGGGCCCGTTGCGGTGACGCACGTTCTGGCATAAGCCCGCCAGCGCGGCAGTGAGCCCGGTCTGCGAGAGCATGCTTGGGTGCAGGTCGTGGGACAGATGGCGCACGTCCTCGGATAGTGCAATCAGGTCGCTCTGCAGTCGGCTCACGTCCTGCTTGTTGCTCTCGTCCACCTTGCGGCGCAGCGCGCTCAGCCGGATCGATGCCACCGCCAGACGCTGGTTGATGTCGTCATGCAGATCGCGCGCAATACGCGCGCGTTCCTGCTCCTGCGCAACGATCAAGCGACCTGCCAGCTCGCGCACTTCGGTGTTGGTGACGCTCAGGTCGCGCTGGGTCGCCCGTCGCTGCTCGACCAGGGCCGCGAGATAGAGCGATGCCACCGATACGCCAAGCATCCACAACTGCACGCTGATGGTGGTGAGCTCCGCTTGCGGCTGCACGAACGGCCCTTCATGTTCCAGACTCAACTGGATGGCGAGCAGTCCCACCAGGAGATTGACCACGCAGGTGCCCACCACCTGCGCCCGCAAGGCCACGAAAATGGCCAACGGCACGGGCGCGAGCAGCAGCAGCGGTCTCGTTGTGGGGTAATCGCCAAGTTCGCGCCAGGCCAGCCAGAGCACGACCAGCGCTGCGGCGGTGATCAGCGGCATATTCCATCCCGGCAGCCTGTCGCGTCGCAACGACGAGCCCGGGTTGACCAGGCTGAGGATGGCCGGCGTCAGCAACACATAGCCCAGCGCATTGGCCAGCGCCACATGCCACCACTGCCTAGACAGCCAGAACGGCAAGTCCACCTGCGTGGATAACCACGACACTGCCGCACCGGTGGCAGCGGGCAGCACCATGACGGCCACCAGAACAAACACCAGCAGCTGCTGGAAATTGCCGATGGGTTGCTCTTCACGCAGTTGCCCAAGCCCCCAGGCGGCGATGGTGACCAGCAAGATCACGCCCGTGTTGGCGACCGCGAGGCCCTGCAGCGGCAGGTTCGCCGTCAACGACATCAAGGTCATGCCGACGAACCAGCCTGCGTTGTTGGCGAGCCAGTAGCGATAGGGCGCGCACAGCAACAGCGCAAGCAACAACGGCCCTGGCAGCCAGATAATCTGGAAATCGCGCGCGTGATCCCACAGCACCAGCGACATCCATTGCGCCAGCACCGCGGCCAGGCCTGCGCCCAGACCACGTAGCAGTTGCTGGGACAATGCACCGATCGGTGCTTTCCCGGTCATGATCCCCTCTGCCCCGTGCATCCCTTCGTCCTGCTGCCAGCGGCAGCTTTCGCCCCTGCGAGTATTGAGCGCCGGTCCACCGAAATCCCTCCCGCATTTCCCCACGACGCCCGTCGTCGCCCCGTGATGATTTGCGTAGTTCTACGAATGTTCTCCCGTGAAATCCCTCCAGGGCATGGCCTTAGGTCCATAAAATCAGCGAACTCGCAACGGACCCATGTGCGTGTCCCGTGTCCGTCCCGTCGTAAGAAATCGGCGATTTCACGCGATTTTCAGTAAATTTACCGACCCCCTTTGAGTGAAAGTTCGCTTACCAAGCGGGCATCGACGGCCCAAGCTGAGCTGGAGCGAGCTGAGGCCCAACGGGGATCCGATCGATCATGAAATCAGCGTGCCCTCCTCCTTGTTCGGGCACCCTTGCCGCGCCCTGGGGCGTCGGCAGGCTCGTCGTGACGCCCGCACGGCGGGTTGGCGACGTCTGGCCGGCGACGCCATGAAGGCGACCGTGCGAATCGCCTCCAGGAGCACGCGCAAGCTGCGGGTACTGCTTGCCGACGAACATCGCTGCGTCGCCGAGGGCTTGGCCGGCCTGCTCGCCAAGCGCACCAGTTCGGTCCTGCTGGTGCATGACGGCGAAGCCCTGATGGAAGCGGTACTGACCGGACAGATCGACCTGGTCATCACGGATATCGCCATGCCACCCTTCAGTGCCCTGCAGGCATTGCAGCGCTTGCGGCGCATGGGCAGCGATATACCGGTGGTGGTTTTGTCCACGCACAGTGAACCTCTGATCGTGCGCGAAGCCATGCAGGCGGGTGCGAACGGCTATGTGCTGAAGCAGTCACCAAGCAGCGAGCTGTTCAATGCGATGGCCGAAGTCTGCGCAGGCAACCAGTTCGTCAGCCCGCAGTTGATGGCAACACTGCTCGAAGCACCCGAATCGCTGCGACGGCTGACCCGTCGGCAGCGCGAAGTCATCGAGTCGATGGCCAAGGGCAAGCGAACCAGCGAGATCGCCGCCGACCTGGGCATTTCGGTGCGCACGGTGGAGAGCCACCGCCAGTCGCTGCTCGACCTGCTGGGCGTACACAGCGGCGTGGCGCTCATCCGTGAGGCCGAGCGTCTCGGGCTCATTCCGGTGGCGCCAGGGGATATGGACATGGCCGCGGACCAATCCTTTTTTTAGCGCACACCCTTCATTCCCACGCTCAGGCCGAGCCGATGGCGCTCAGCCCCTTCAAGACGCTGCAAGGAGTAGGACCATGACAAACCACAGCCTTCGAATCATCGGCCTCTCGCTCACCTTCGTCGCCGGCGTCGCATCCGCTCAGCAGCTGCCGCCGACTTACCCGGCCAACGGACAGAACGCCAACCAGCAGGAGGCGGACAAGAGCGCCTGCATGTCCTGGGCCCAGACCAACGCACCCCAGCAGGCGGTTCCCCCGCCGCAGACCGGGCCGGCCGTCGGCGGTGGCCAGCGTGTTCAAGGCGCGGCGCGTGGCGCCGCTGCCGGCGCAGTGATTGGCGGTGTTGCCAACGGCGACGCCGGACATGGTGCCGGCGTGGGTGCCACCGCCGGTGTCGTGGCCGGCGGCGTACGCGCACGCCAGCAGAGGCGTGATCAAAACGCAGCCTCGGCGGCCACGCAGAACCAGAACTCCGCCAACCTTGGCCAGGCGTACAGCGCATGCATGAAAGGCAAGGGTTACACCACCGGTTGAACGGGCTCGCACCATCGCGTCGTCCGCTCGCCACAGGCGGACGACGTTATCGCCAGGCGCTTCCCACCTGGATGTAATACGCGTGGTCGCCTTCGCTCCACGCCCAGTCCAGGCCGACGTAGAGCCCCAAGGCACGTGCGATCAGATAGCGCAAGCCAACGCCTTCTGCGGTGTGCGTGCTTGCATCACCGAAGTCCAGCGTGCGTCCCCACGCCTTGCCCGCTCCGCCAAACCCAAGCAACGCCCATCGAGGCGTGAGGTTCCAGCGCAGCTCAGCCTCGAGCATGCCAACGTTCTGATCCTGATAGCGGCCATAGGCAATGCCGCGCAGATCGATCGACGGCTGTTGATAGAACGGCACATCGCCACGCACGGAGCGGAAGTCCGCGCGCGTGCCCAGCACCCAATCCTCGCCCAGTTTGAAATACCCATAGGCGCGGCCGCGATAGCTTTGGAAGGTGGTGTCGCTACCAAAAGCGGGCGCGTATTGGGTGGCCTCCAGTCGCGCGAACCATCCGCTTGAGGGTGTCAGCGTGTTGTCACGTGAGTCGTAACCCAGGCCCAACCCGAGTCCCGACGACTTGCTGGCGAATTCTTTGGGCTTGAAGTACTGATCGTCGCTGGGAATATTGAGCCGATTATCCAGGTCGATGTAGAGCCAGCGCGCCGAGACAAACAGATCGCTCGTGCCGAGCCGGCGCGAGACCTGCTGGTAGGAAAAGATGCCGTCGAGGTTGTAGCCGATCTTATGCGGACCCAGCAGCAAGCCCTGCGTGTAGTAGTCCAGGTTGACATTGATCTTGGCGACCAGGCCGGCGTAACGCCAGGTGTCGTCTTTGAAATGAAAGGTGCCGCCCAGGCCGTAACCCCAGGTGCCGTTTTCGGTTTTGAAAGCAGCCGCACCGTAGATGTCGGGCGGAATGCGCAAGCCGCTTTCCCTGGACGCCTCCGATTGTTTGGGCGTGTGGAAAAACACCGCGGCCAGTCCGCCACCGTTGCCCACCGCAGGCTCGGTGATGATGATGGGAACCAGCAGCGCGCCCTTGTGCTGCAACAGCCAGCGCGACATGTCGACGGAGCTGTCCTGCGGGTCGCGGAAACGGCTCCACCATGAACCCTGGGAGTCCTTGGCCTGCGCCACGGGAGCCGTCGGCGACAGCGGTTGGTTCTTATCGGCAGCCCCTGCAACTGCGGGTGCGTCCTGCGCATGGAGCGCGGCGCCCAGCAGCAGGCACGCGCCGAGCAGGCAAGCTACTGGCGCAGGGCGCGGCCTCATGACTTCTCCATCGT
>NZ_JBFTRY010000047.1:0-20569 GCF_056399745.1 Dyella sp. 01N36 | reverse complement strand
ATCTTTCTGAAGCGTTGTTCCTAACCATAAACGTCAAGCTTTTGAATTGACTCTTAGGTTAGACGCTTGCATATATTGGACATTCAATCGTCCGTCGCAAGACGCCCACACAAGTCACCTGCGCACACTGTCAAAGATCTCAATCACTTGCAGCACGTTGCCGTTTCTGCGTTGGAACATTTCGTTCCGAGTGAGCCGCTCATCTTACATCATCTTTCCGGTCCGTCAACACCTCAGCGTGAATCTTTTTTGCTGTGGGTTTTCAGTGGAACCCCGTTGAAGAGCGAGTCGTCCGGGGAGGAGCGAAACTATAGCGTCCCTCCACAGGGTTGGGAAGGGGTCTATACGAATTTTTTTCATGTTCGTGACAGGACGCGACGCACGACGCGCGGATACGCCGGCCTTGCAGTGGCAAGACCGGCGCTATTTCATGGCGCTCTGGCAGTGATTCCGTGCCCGCGGAGAACTGGAAGGGCTATTTACGCCTCGCTGCCCTTGGCTGCGGATGAGATCGGCGTGTTTGCCACGGGTGCATTGGCCGCCACGGGCGTGGCGCCGTCTCCGTTGGCCGCCAGGTCATGCCGGCAGGGCACGCCGACGTGATAGGGGATGAGGGACTCCAGACTCAGCCTTTCCAGGATGTCCCACTCGTCTTCGAACGGAATGAATTGCTGCATGGTCCTGCTCCTGCCGGGGTTGCGCGGTTTTTCCGGCGCGCAGGAGCATTAAAGCAAACGGCCCGGTCCGTACGATGACGGATTCGGGCCGTTTGAGGGCAATGCGGTGGGATTCAGTCGATTTCGATCATCTCGAAGTCTTCCTTGGTCGCGCCGCAATCCGGGCAGGTCCAGGTATCGGGAACGTCGGCCCAACGCGTACCGGGCTCGATGCCCTCGTCGGGCACGCCCAGCGCCTCGTCATAGATGAAGCCGCAAACGACACACATCCATTTGCGCAGGGTGCCGGTTTCGTTGGTGCTCTGATTCATCGTCAATGGCTTGCTATGGAGAATAAGTAGGTCATTCTCGCAACTCCCCCGCCGATGCGAAAGCGTATGGCGCAGCTCTCCAGGATCGATTGGCATGCGTGAAAAACTCCAGGGCCGTGGCCTTTATGTGATTACCGATGGCCCGCGCCCCGACTTGTTCCAGGCGGTGGCGCAGGCCCTGGCCGGCGGCGCCCGGCTGCTGCAATACCGCGACAAGACGCGCGATGACGCGCGCCGGCTCACCGAAGCCCGCGCCATCCGCGCCCTGTGCGCCGCCCGTCAGGTACCCCTGATCATCAACGATGACGTGGCCTTAGCCCACGCAGCAGGCGCCGCGGGGGTGCACCTGGGTGAGGAGGACGGCGATGTGGCCGCGGCTCGCGCGGTGCTGGGTGAAGACGCCATCATCGGCGTGTCCTGCTACGACTCGCTGGCACGAGCGCGCGAGCTCGCCGCCGCGGGCGCCGACTACATCGCCTTTGGCGCCTTTTTTCCTTCGCCCACAAAGCCGCATGCACGCCGTGCTTCCTTCGACCTGCTGCGACAGAGCGCCGCGCTCGGTGTGCCGCGAGTGGCGATCGGCGGCATCACGCCAGACAATGCGCAGTCGCTGATTGACGCCGGCGCCGACTATCTCGCCGTGATTTCCGCGGTTTTCGGCGATCCCGACGTGCGCGGCGCCGCTGCACGATTCGCCCAACTCTTCACTACGCCTTGAGACACCCACGATGACCACCAACCACGAACTCTTCCAACGCGCGCAGCAGCTGATGCCTGGCGGCGTGAACTCGCCGGTGCGCGCTTTCAAGTCGGTGGGCGGCGAGCCGTTCTTCACGGCGCGTGCGGATGGCCCGTATCTGTGGGACGTCGAAGGCAAGCGCTATATCGACTACGTGGGCTCGTGGGGCCCGATGATCGTGGGCCATAACCACCCGCATGTGCGTGAGGCGGTGGAACGCGCGGTGAAGAACGGCCTGTCGTACGGCACGCCCTGCCCCGCCGAAGTCACCATGGCGGAGACCATCACGCGCCTGATTCCGTCGATCGACATGGTGCGCATGGTCAATTCCGGCACGGAAGCGACCATGTCGGCGATCCGCCTGGCGCGTGGCGCCACCGGTCGCAACCTGATCGTGAAGTTCGAAGGCTGCTACCACGGCCATGGCGACAGCTTCCTGGTAAAGGCCGGTTCGGGCGCACTCACCTTTGGCGTGCCGACCTCGCCCGGCGTGCCCAAGGCCAATGCGGACCTCACGCTCACCCTGGCCTATAACGATCTCGATGCTGCCGTGCGCCTGTTCGACGAGCACGGCCACGATATCGCCGGCCTGATCATCGAGCCGGTCGCCGGCAACATGAACTGCATTCCGCCCAGGGACGGCTATCTGCAGGGCCTGCGCGAGCTGTGCACSAAGYACGGCKCGSTGCTGATCTTCGACGAGGTGATGACSGGYTTCCGCGTGGCSCTGGGTGGCGCGCAGGCCTTTTACGGCGTGACGCCGGATCTCACCACCTTCGGCAAGATCATCGGCGGCGGCATGCCGGTGGGAGCCTATGGCGGTCGTCGTGACCTGATGCAGCAGATCGCGCCCTCTGGACCGATCTACCAGGCGGGCACGCTATCGGGTAATCCGGTGGCGATGGCAGCGGGTCTGGCCATGCTGGAATTGATCCAGGCGCCGGGCTTTTACGATCAGCTCGCCGCGCGCACGCGCCTTCTCACGGATGGCCTGCAGGCCGTGGCGGATGGCGAAGGGGTGGCCTTCAGCACGAATCGCGTGGGCGGCATGTTCGGCCTGTTCTTCACCCGGCAGAAGGTGGATAGCTACGCGCAGGCGACGGCGGCAGACACGGCGATGTTCAACCGCTTCTTCCACGGCATGCTGGAGCGTGGCGTCTATCTCGCACCCTCGGCGTTCGAGGCGGGCTTTGTGTCCAGTGCGCACAGCGAGCAGGACATCGCCGAGACGCTGGAAGCGGCACGTGGTGCGCTGCGCGCGGCGCGAGCAGGCTGAGGCCCTCGGCAAGCGCTCCTGAAGCCAGGAGCGCTTGTTGGGTGACGTCGCTTAGCTCGCCACGAAACTGCGTAGCGCCGCTTCGAGGCGCGCAAGGCCTTCAGCCAGATTCTCATCGCTGATATTGAGGGCGGGCACGAAACGCAGCACATCCGGACCCGCCTGCAACACGAGCAAGCCGTGGGCTGCAGCGTGATCGAGGATGGCGCCAGCCTTGCCCTTGTTCGCCTCGTTGAGCACGGCGCCAAGCATCAGGCCGCGGCCGCGAACCTCATCAAACAGCTGCAATGACGCATTGATGCGCGTCAGGCCATCACGCAAGGCCTGCGACTGGCGCGCCACGTTGGCCAGCAACTCAGGCGACGACAGCTTGCGCAGCGCTACGCGCGCCACGGCGGCCGCCAGCGGATTGCCGCCAAAGGTGGTGCCGTGGGCGCCAAACTGCATCACCTCGGCCACCTTGGGGCCGGCCAGCATGGCGCCGATGGGGAAGCCGCAACCCAGGGCCTTGGCCATGGTGACGATGTCGGGCTTGGCACCGTCCTGCACGTAGGCGAACAAGGTGCCGGTGCGGCCCATGCCGCTCTGGATCTCGTCCAGCACCAGCAGCGCCAGGTGCTGATCGCACAACTCACGCACGCGCTGGACGAAGCCGGGCGCGGCCGGCAGCACGCCGCCCTCGCCCTGCACCGGCTCGAGCATCACGGCGGCTACGTCGCCGTGGGCAAATGCCGCTTCCAGGGCCGGCACATCGTTGAAATCGAGATAGCGGAAGCCGCCGGGCAGCGGTTCGTAGCCTTCCTGGTACTTCGGCTGGGCGGTGGCCGTGACGGCCGCCAGGGTGCGTCCATGGAAGGAGCCGCGGAAGGTGATGATCACCCGCTTATCGGCCGCACGGCCCTGCGCGGCAGCCCATTTGCGCACCAGCTTGATAGCCGCTTCATTGGCTTCGGTACCGGAATTGCACAGGAACACGCGCTCGGCAAAGCCTGACGCCGACACCAGTTCCTCGGCCAGGCGCAGCGGCGGCTCGGTGTAGAAGACGTTGCTGGTATGCCAGAGCTTGTGGGCCTGGGTGGTCAAGGCCTCGAGCAGATCGGGATCCTGATGGCCGAGCGCGTTTACAGCGATGCCGGCGCCGAAGTCGAGGTAGTCGCGGCCCTGCGTATCCCACACCCGCGCGCCCTTGCCGTGATCCAGCACCACATCGCGCGGTCGATACACCGGCAACCAGTAGCGCTTGCCGAGATCGATCAGGGACTGGGCGGACGGGTCTTGCGCGTGCATGTCGTACTCCGGGCATCGTCGAGGGCGACGACACCATGCTCAAAGGGGATCGGGGATGGGGATGCGTCGCAAGCAGCGGCGCGCCTGCATCCTAAGCCCTGAGTAGCGCCTTTGCACGGCTCCGGACCCGGTGGACGCGCTTTGAACGGGAAGAAACGAGGACGCGGCAACTGAGACGCAGCCAACTTGCCCGGACCACGGCTGCGCCGGCAAAAGGTGTGACATTTCGCCTGTCCGCCGTAAAGCGCCTGTTACACCTGCGCGAAACCGCTTAACTGCACGCGTTAAGCGCCTTCCGAAGGCCACATTTCAGGCTGGGGCTGTAACGCCTTTAGCACGGTTCAAAATCGTCCACTGTGCTGCAAAGGCGCTAAAACCCCCGTTTTTCAGCCATTGGCGATCGTTGGCACGGCGATTGCTCTCTTAACCCCGTACAGGCGGGAAGGGGGAAGGGCCAGCTGCGATAAACGCGCCGGACGCCGCGATAAGGATCTCGCGACGACAGGATGGCGACGCTTCTGGGTGGCCCGGGGCAAGTCGGCACGGACTTCGCAGCTGGCATTGGAAGCACCCTTTCCGCGCCTCTCAGCTTGCTGAGAGGTCGTCAAAGCATTCCGCCGCATGGCGGTGATGAGGGCGGTAACCCGGCAACCCCTGTGGCCGGGGCACCAATGGAAGCCCCCGACCCGACCCCTGCGGGTCGGGGGCCTTCCTTTTTGTCGTGGGTGCACTCGCCCATCGGGCGGCACATCGCCGCATTCGCTAGAAGGAATGCGCACGCGCCGCCCACCCCAAGGGGTGGCCAGCATGATTCTTTCCGTGGGGCGCCCTTGCGAGGCTCGGACGTACGCTTAGCGCAGCTCGTCGAGCGCGAGCTGATGCTTCTTGCACAGGCGGTAGATGGTCACGCGCGACACCTTCAGTCGACGCGCGCATTCGCTCACATTGAAACGACTCTCGCGCAGGCACGCGATCACGGCATCGCGCTCGGCTGCCACGCGCGTGCTGCCCAGGCTGGAGCGCGCCGCCTGCTTGGTGAGCACGTCGGCCAGATCCAGGTCGTTGACGCTGATGAGGGCGTCTTCCGCCACCACCGCTGCACGCTGCACGCGATTGAGCAACTCTCGCACGTTGCCCGGCCAGCTGAAGTCGAGCATGGCTCGCCGCGCGCTGGCGCTGAAGGCGCGCCCGCGGCTGGCATGCTGTTCGCGGAAGGCGTCGAGGAATTTCTGCGCCAACAGCACCACGTCGTCCTCGCGCTCACGCAGCGGCGGCATGCGCAGGCGCAGCACGTTGAGGCGGTAATAGAGATCTTCGCGGAAGCGGCCTTGCTCGACTGCTTTTTCCAGATCCACGTGGGTGGCGGCGAGCACGCGCACGTCCAGTTTGATCAACTGGCTGCTGCCCACGCGCTCCAGCGTGCCTTCCTGCAGGAAGCGCAACAGGCTGGTTTGTGCGTCGAGTGGTAGATCGCCCACTTCGTCGAGAAACACGGTGCCGCCCGCGGCTGTTTCGAAATGGCCGATGCGGCGGGCGTTGGCGCCGGTGAATGCACCACGCTCATGACCAAACAGTTCGGACTGCACCAGGTTGGGCGGCAGCGCGCCGCAATTGATCGCGGCGAACGGCCGATCGGCACGCGCCGAAAGACTATGCAGGGCCCGCGCCGCAACCTCCTTGCCCGTGCCCGTTTCGCCGGTGATCAATACCGGCAGTTCAACCGGTGCGTACTTGCGCACGCTGGCCACCACGGCACCGATGGCGGCGCTGCGGCCAGTCACGCCGACGTCGCCCGGCTCAGCCGCGCGCGGCTGGTCGCCGCCCACGCGGGCAAGCGCCTCGACCAGGCGGTCGACATCCACCGGTGTGGCGAAGTATTCGATGCTCGCTTCCAGCACGCGATCGATAAGCGGCTCGTGCACCGACATGGCCGGTGGTATGAGCGCCACCCACGGCAGCCAGGGGTGATCAGCCATGAGCTGAGCCATGGCCTGGGCGGAAGCAGGATCGCCGTGCCTAAGGTCGGCCAGCGCCACCACCGTATCGTTGTTTCGCATGCCGACGCCGCCCTGAGTACCGGCATCGGCGACGCGGATAATCCATCCCGCATTGGCCAACCCTGCCCGCTCTTCGCCGGCCGGTTGACCAAACCAGACGACGCATCGCCTGGCCTCCTCCCTCATTACAGCCATGGTTCCCTCCCCCAACCCCTCTAGGGGTCACAGGTTTCGGCCGGTCGTTGCCATGTCCTATGGCTACCCCCCGGTTACCACGCCCGTCGCGCCAAGCTAACCCGCGACCGCTACAAAAATGTGATATGGGTCACACAATATACAACTCTGCGCCTCACAGTCACCCTACCAATGGCGCAAAACCGTCGGACGTAAGCCGGAGGCAGGCAGTTGGGCTAGCACCTATGGCCTAGAGTCCTTGGACCCACGCCGAAGGCCCGCCAGGGCCTCCAGCAAGCCACGCGACAGCCAGCGCCCTACCAGACACCCGTATTGGGCATCGATGCCCACGGCTCCTGCGGCGGCAGATGCCCGTCCTGCAGCAGTTCCACCGAAATCAGGTCCGGCGAGCGTACGAAAGCCATGTGTCCATCGCGTGGCGGGCGATGAATGGTGTAGCCCATCGATTGCAGGTGCGCGCAGGTCTGGTAGATGTCGTCCACGCGAAACGCCAGATGGCCAAAATTGCGCGCGCTGCCATAGTCCTCGCTCGAGCCCCAGTTGTAGGTCAGCTCGATTTCCGCCTCCGGCGAATCGGCAGCGGCCAGAAAGACCAGGGTGAACTTACCCGCGATGTTTTCGCTGCGACGTGTTTCCTTCAGCCCGAGTCCATCGCAGAAGAAACGCAGGCTTGCGTCGATGTCGCGCACGCGAATCATGGTGTGCAGATATTTCATGCAGAACTCCGTGGCGTGGGGACGCCGCCATCGTGGGGAAGCACCAGTCGAATCCGCTGCGCCAGATCATCCAGCACGTCGCGTGTCGACGGTGTCGGCACGCCGTGCGGATAGACGCGAAACAAGCCATCGGCCACGCGACGCGGATGCACGTGCAGATGGAAGTGCGGCACTTCCTGCCCGCCGGCCGCGCCATTGGATTGCCACAGATTGAGCCCGGGCGAGTGAAACACTTCGCGCAAGGCATGCGCCACGCGCACACCCAGCTGCATCACTTCGCCGGCGAGCGCGGCATCGATGGCGTAGATGTCCTGCACATGCGCCTTGGGCACCACCAACACATGACCGGGCATCGCTTGCCGAAGATCGAGAAAGGCCAGCGCGTTGTCCGTCTGCGCCACTACGCTGGCGGCGCCTCGACCAGCGACGATCTCGCAGAACGGGCAGGACACGACGCTCAATCCAGAAACAGATCGGGCAGCAGCGACTGCGAGGGATCGACCGCGTACTGCGCGAAGTCGGTGACGCCCGCCTCGCGCAGCACCTCTTCATCGATAAGAAATTTGCCTGCGAATCCCTTGGCCGGTCGCGTGAGCACGGCATGCGCCGCGTCCGCCACGATGGTTGGCTTGCGGCAGCGTTCCAGCGGCACACCCGGAATCATGTTGAGCGCATCGGTGGCAATGATGGTGCGCGGCCACAGTGCATTCACTGCCACGCCCTTGCTGCCAAGCTCGCCGGCCAGCCCCAGCGTCACGAAGCTCATGCCCATCTTGGCGAGCGTGTAACCGGTGTGCGGCGCCCACCACTTTGGATCGAGCGACGGCGGTGGCGCCAGCGTGAGGATGTGTGGATTGTCGGACTTGAGCAGATGCGGGAGGCACACCTGCGCGCAAAGGAAACTGCCGCGCGCATTCACCTGCTGCATCAGGTCGAAGCGTTTCATAGGCGTATCTGCCACGCCGGCCAGCCAGATCGCGCTGGCGTTGTTGACCAGGATATCGATGCCGCCGAAGCGCTCGACGGTGGCGGCCACGGCGGCCTTCACTTCGTCTTCTTCGCGGATATCGCACTTGATTGGCAGGGCCTTGCCGCCGGCCGCTTCAATCTCTTCGGCTGCGCTGAAGATGGTGCCGGGCAATCGCGGATTGGGCACGTTGCTCTTGGCGGCAATGGCGATGTTGGCGCCGTCGCGCGCGGCGCGCAGCGCAATGGCCAGTCCGATGCCGCGCGAGGCGCCGGTGATGAAGAGGGTCTTACCGGCCAGGCTGCTCATGGAGGGTCACCTCATTTGTGAATGGACGAGTGTAGAAGCGCCTCATGCAGGCGCAAAGTGCAACGCGTTCACGCTCGCTGGAAACGCGGGAGGATGTCGCGCAATTCGCCCAGTCGTCGTACGGGATCAGTCAGTTCAAGCAGGCGCTGCTGTTCGTCGGTCTGCAACGGCAGCAGTTCCGCCAGGCGAAAGCCAAGCCAGCTGGCGTCCTCGTAGAGATGCTTGGGCGCGTGGCGCCACTGCGGCGCCAGGTTCTCGATCAAGCGCTCGAGGATCGATTGCAGCAACGTCAATTCCACCGGTACTTCTTGTGCAGGCTCCGCGGCCCATGGTTCGACGTCGCCGCGGACCAGTCCATCCGAACGCACCCGCGTACGCAGCACGCGGAATCGCTCGCCGCCTTCGGCCAGGATGCCCAGCAGCCCATCTTCGCGATTATGGAAATCAACTATGCGAGCAAGTGTGCCGACGGCGGCGGGCAAGGCAGGGGCGCCGGCCTCCCGTCCATCAAGAATCAGACACACGCCGAACGAGCTGCCGGTGCGTGCGCACTCGCGAATCATGTCCAGATAGCGGGGCTCGAAAATGCGCAGTGACAGCTGTCCACCGGGATACAGCACGGTGCTCAGCGGGAATAGCGGGAGGTCGATCGATGGAGTCTTGGCAGCCATGCGATGAGTTTAACCGCGGGCTTGCGTTGTAGGAGCGCACCTTGTGCGCGACCGAAAAATCGGTTTCCTATCGCGAGGCCAGTCGCGCACAGGGTGCGCTCCCACCAGGGAAGGGAGCGGCAGCCCGGGGCGCGTTACGAGGTGAGCGATTCGGCGAAACGGCGCGGTGCGCCTTCGAAGCCGCCGTTGGACATGAAGACCACGTGATCGCCTGCGCGCACTTGGTTGCGCAAGGTGTCGATCAACGCATCCACGGTCGGCACGGCGCTGCCGCGGCCGTTCAAGGCGGCGGTCACGCGGCCGGCATCCCACGCAAGCTCCGGGCGATGCAGGAAGACCACCGCATCGGCATCGGCCAGAGACGGCGCCAGTGCCTCGGCATGCGCACCCAGCCGCATGGAATTGGAACGCGGCTCCAGCGCCACGACGATGCGCGCCTTGCCCACTTTGGCGCGCAAGCCGGCAAGCGTGGTCGCGATGGCCGTAGGGTGATGCGCGAAATCGTCGTAGACGCGCACGCCGTGCGCCTCGCCCACGACTTCCATGCGGCGCTTCACGCTCTGGAAACTCGCAAAAGCCGGCAGCAATGCACGCGGATCGGCGCCCGCGGCCGCGGCAGCCGCCAAGGCAGCCAGCGCATTCATCACGCTGTGGTTGCCGAGCAGCGGCCAATGGATTTCGCCGATCAAATCGGCGCCGTGGCGCACGCGAAAGGCCGAGCCGTCGGCCTCGATCAGCTCGGCCTGCCAGTCGCCCTGCCCGATGCCAAAGGTTTCCACCGGGGTCCAGCAGCCCATTGCCAGCACTTCGGCGAGATGCTGATCGTGCGCGTTGACGATCAGACGTCCATTGCCGGGCACGGTGCGCACCAGATGATGAAACTGGCGCTGGATCGCGGCGACGTCGGGGAAGATGTCCGCGTGGTCGTATTCGAGGTTGTTGAGGATGGCGATGCGCGGGCGGTAGTGCACGAACTTGGAGCGCTTGTCGAAGAAGGCGCTGTCGTATTCRTCCGCTTCGATCACGAACGGCTTGCCGCCACCCACGCGGGCCGATGTCTCGAAGTTGCCGGGCACGCCGCCGATCAGGAAGCCGGGCGACAGGCCTGCGCTCTCCAGCAGGTGCGCCAGCAGGCTGGTCGTGGTGGTCTTGCCGTGCGTGCCGGCCACGGCCAGCACTTCACGGCCCGGCAGCAGGGTCTCGCCCAGCCACTGCGGCCCCGAGATGTAACGCAGCTGCTCGTCGAGCATGTATTCCACGGCCGGGTTGCCGCGCGTCATGGCGTTGCCTACCACCACCAGGTCGGGCGCCGGCTTGAGGTAGTCGGCGCGGTAGCCGTTCATCAGGCCAATGCCCAAGGCTTCGAGCTGGGTGCTCATGGGCGGATAGACGTTGGCGTCGGAACCCTCGACGGTGAGTCCAAGCTCACGCGCCAGTGCGGCGACGCCGCCCATGAAGGTGCCGCAGATGCCCAGGATGTGCAGACGCATGTGTTACCTGCTCGATAGAACCCGGCCAGCCGATGCGCCAGCCCAAAAACATCGGGCCGCCTTGCGGCGGCCCAGAGCGTCAGCCGTTGGCGGCGGCCGATTCGTCAGCCAGCGCACGCTTGACGCGCGCGGTGACTTCGTTGAGCTCGCCCACGCCGTCGACCACCTGCAGCTTGCCGCGGCGGGAGAAGAAATCGGCCACGGGCGCGGTCTGCTCGGCATAGACCTTCAGGCGATCGCGCACCACCACCGGATCGTCGTCCTTGCGGTGCTCGGCGGCGAAACGGATTTCGCAGCGGCCGATGATCACTTCGTTGGGCACGTCCAGCTTCACCACAGCGTCCAGCGGCTGGCCGATCTTGGCCAGCAGATGATCGAGCGCGTCGGCCTGGGCCAGGTTGCGCGGGTAGCCGTCGAGGATGAAGCCACCGCGGACGTCGTCCTGCGAGAGGCGTTCTTCGAGCATGGCCAGCAGGATGTCGTCAGAGACGAGCTTGCCTGCGTCCATCACCGCCTTCGCTTTCAGGCCCGTCGGCGTACCCGCGGCCACCGCCGCGCGCAACATGTCGCCGGTCGAGATGTGCGGGACGCCGAGTTCCACCTTCAGACGCGCAGCCTGGGTGCCTTTGCCCGAACCGGGCGGACCGAGTAGGACGAGTCGCATAGTGCTCCAAGGTATCCGAAGGCCGCGCACGCTGCGGGACCCGGGGATGCAAGAAAATGGCGTTCAACTTAACTTCTGGCAGCGTCAACGTCAAACCGAGAAAGCGGCTCGGAAACGGCAAGTAGTTGTTGCCAAAAGAGTTAACCCTGACACGTTGTTGTCACAGGGACGCCGCGGGCGGGCCGGATTAAGCTCGCCGGGACCACTGGGAGGAAAACGCCGTGTCTGCACCCCGTATCCACATCGTCACGCTGGGCGTCAGCGACCTGGCGCGCTCGCGTCAGTTCTACGAGGCCTGGGGCTGGAAGGCCTCCTCGGCGAGCAATGACAACATCGTCTTCCTCAAGGGCGGCGCCGGTGTCCTGGCGCTTTACGGGCGCGATGCGCTGGCCGAAGACGCGCTTACCGAAGACCTGCCCACGGGCTTTGCCGCCGTCACGCTGGCGCGCAACGCGAGCTCCAAGGACGAAGTGGACGCCTGGTTCGCCACGGCGCTGGCCGCCGGCGCACGCGAATTGAAGACACCGCAGGAGGCATTCTGGGGCGGCTACTCGGGCTACCTCGCCGATCCCGATGGCCATTTATGGGAATTCGCGTTCAACCCCTACTTCGTGTTTGATGGCCAGGGCAACCTCGCCTTACCGGATTGAGATCTCATGACGACAAAAGCCAAGCCCAGCGGTCGCCTGCTCTACGCCCAGTCCGGCGGCGTCACCGCCGTCATCAATGCCACCGCCGCGGGTGTGATCGAGGCGGCGCGTGCCAAAGGCGTGCCCGTGTACGCGGGGCATAACGGCATCCTCGGCGCCTTGCGCGAGGAGTTGATCGATACCTCCAAGGAAACCAAGGCCGCGATCGCAGCCCTGCGTCATACACCCGGTGGCGCGTTCGGTTCGTGCCGCTACAAGCTCAAATCGCTGGATACGAATCGCGCCGAATACGAGCGGCTCATCGACGTATTCCGCGCGCACGACATCCGCTGGTTCCTTTACAACGGCGGCAACGACTCGGCCGATACCGCGCTGAAGATCTCGCAACTCGGCAAGGCAATGAATTACGACATTCGCTGCATCGGCGTGCCCAAGACGGTGGATAACGATCTGGCCGTCACCGACTGCTGCCCCGGCTTTGGCTCGGTGGCGAAATACATCGCCGTGTCCACGCTGGAGGCGAGCCTTGACGTGGCCYCGATGGCAGACACCTCGACCAAGGTCTTCATCCTCGAAGTGATGGGCCGCCACGCCGGCTGGATTGCCGCTGCCGCAGGCCTGGCAGGCGAAGGCACGGATGCGCCGCCGCACATCATCCTGTTTCCGGAACGCGCGTTCGATGAAGCCGCCTTTCTCGCCAAGGTGAAGGCCACCGTGGAACGCRTGGGCTGGTGCACGGTCGTTGCGTCGGAGGGCTTGCTCAACGCCGAAGGCCAGTTCCTCGCTGAGGCAGGCACGCGCGACGCGTTCGGTCAMAGCCAGCTCGGCGGCGTGGCGCCGGTGCTCGCCGCGCTGGTCAAGGAAAAACTCGGCTACAAATACCACTGGGCGCTGCCCGATTACCTGCAGCGGTCGGCGCGTCATTTGGCCTCGAAAACCGATGCCGATCAGGCTTACGCGGTGGGCAAGGCTGCAGTCGAATACGCCTTGGCCGGCATGAATGCCGTGAT
Organism: Dyella sp. 01N36; assembly: GCF_056399745.1. Classification (NCBI taxonomy): domain Bacteria; kingdom Pseudomonadati; phylum Pseudomonadota; class Gammaproteobacteria; order Lysobacterales; family Rhodanobacteraceae; genus Dyella; species Dyella sp. 01N36. Next base: position 7,610 of record NZ_JBFTRY010000047.1, on the reverse strand, counting down.
GCCGGTAATCGTGCGCAGCAGCGACGCGCCGTATCGCTGGAAGATCGAACCGGCGCCGCTGTCGAAAATCGCCAATCGCGAAAAGAAAATGCCGGCGAGTTTCATCACGCGCGACGGCTTTGGCATCACGGCCGCCGCACGTCGTTACCTTGGCCCGCTGATCCAGGGCGAAGCGCCTCCCCCGTATGGCAAGAACGGATTACCGCAGTACGCGACGCTCAAGAACACCATGGTGGCGCGCAAGCTCGAGCCGTTCGGGCGCTGAGCCTTATTTCAGGAAGCGCTCCAGGCTCACGCGATAGTCCGCGTGATCCTGGACCGTGTTGTGGCCGGCATCGGCGATCACCTGCACCATGGGCGCCTGCTTGAATGCCTTCAGCAAGGCCAGGGTGCGTTCGGCGGGAATGATTTCATCATCTTCGGCACGTATCACCAGTACCGGACAATGGATGTCGTTGACGTACTGCCAGGATTCGTAGCGATCACGCATCAGCGCGTTCACCGGCAGCCAGCTGAAGTAACCCGCTGCCACGCGCACCAGACTGTCGAATGGCGTGACCAGCACCAGGCGCTCCACCGGCCGACGCGCTGCAAGTTGCACGGCCACGCCGCTGCCCAGACTGCGTCCGATCACCGCAAGGCTCGCGTGCTCGCGCGCCACATGGTCGAACAAGGCCAGCGCATCGCTGACCAGGGCCTGCTCGGTGGGCTTTCCCGCGCTCGCCGCATAACTGCGATAGGGCAGCAGATAGATCGTGCGATCCGGAAACCATAGAGCCAGTTCATTGCGGGCATCCTCGATGCGCTCGCCGTTGCCGCCGAAATAGATCAAGGCCTTTGCACGCCCTGGGTTCATCACCCACCCGCGCAGCCTGACTCCCTCGTTGGCCAAATCGAAATCCGGTGGCTGCTGCACGCGCCAGCTCGCCTCCGGGTGATAGATCTGCTGCCGCTGCCCCAGGAACATGGCCAGACAGATGCCGCCGTACAACACGACGGCCAGCGCCACGAACACCAGCATTACTCGCAGGAACATCAAGGTGTCTCCGGGCGGATTCTGTACGGCGATTCAGATCGATAAGCGCAGGCTGAAAGCTTGCACGACGCTTTCAAAAAAGCACGCTCGGCGTTCAGACGCAGATTTTTACGATGATTCTGCCCGATCGATCCAGCGCCCGTGGCGTTGGCGGGCATCCCAGGAGGATGCGATGAAGACCCTTTCCCGTGCACTAGTGGCCCTGGCCCTGCTTGCCGGCAGCGGCGCGGTGCTGGCCGACCCCTGGCACGACCACGATCGGGGACATGGCCATGATGATCGACATGATCGCGGCGATCGCTACGACAACCACGGCGGCCGCCATGATCGCGACGGCTGGCACGATCGCGACCGTCACGACGGCTGGAATCGTCGCTACTACAGCGACCGCGGCTATTACGGCCGCCCGCATCGCTGGGAACGCGGCTACCGCTACGACGGTCCGATGTACATCGTCAACGACTATCGCGGCTACCAGCTCGCCCCGCCGCCCTACGGCTATCGCTGGGTGCGCAACGACGGCAACTTCCTGCTGGTCTCCATCGGCGACAGCATGATCCTGGACCTGGTCATTCGCTGACGCGCATCGGTTCAACCGCCAGCACGAAATCGGTGGTCATGGCGCCGCGCGGTTACTGATGCCGGCGGCGCTGGATGCCATGCGCAGCGATTGCCGATTGCTGGCGAGCTCGGCCGACGGCCCGGCCCGCGCCGCCCAGGCCGGATAAGCGGCCTGCCATAAGGCCAGCACCGTCGACGGCAAAGCGGCGCCTGCACGCCATGCCCTTTCGGCGCACAGGCAACCCGCGCGGTGGTCCGCGCTGCGCAGGTGACACTCCGCCAGAAGCAGCTGCGAGTCGGTATCGTCGTCTTCGGTGACGATCTCCAGGCACTTGGCGTACACCCGACGATCCTTTTCCTCGCCGAGCGCGAGGAGGGCCGTGAGCATGCAGCGCAGGGCATCGACGGTGAGCGCAGGCGCCGCCGTCAGCGGGCGCGCGAGTTCGATGGCACGCAGGTAGAAGCTGCGCGCGCCGACCATGTCCTTGTCCTGGGCATGAGTCAACGCGACCCGGCACGCTTCCAGGCGCAGACTGTCGTCGCGATCGATGAACGGATGCAGGACCGTATCGGCCTGATCCAGCAGCGCAGCCCTCGCCGGACCACGCTCCAGACGCGCCCGGCCCAGCGCCACCTGCGCCACGGCTCGTGCGTAACGCGCACTCTCGCCGTCGTCAGCCAGCAGTCGGCGCAGCACGCCCCGCGCCTCGGTGTATCGCTCCAGGGCCAGTGGCGCGCTAAGCGATTCGGCCATCGCGCAGAGCAGCCCGACCCACGCCGCCAGCACCTCGGCCGTCGTTTCAGCCTCCATCGCGGGCAACCATCGCGCATGCAGTTCTCGCAGGCGCAGGCGGCGCTCGGTCGCGTTCTGGCAACAGGTCATCAGCCAACGCCATTCAGTGGTCAGCAGCGCTGCCTTCCAGGCCGCGTTTCCGCAGGGTGTTTGCGCGCCTCTGGCCAGCAGTCTGCACGCCTCCTCGAGGCGCTCGGCCACCCGCCCGCGAGGCAGACCGCGCGGCGCCGCGTGCAATACGCGCTGCAGTTGCCATGCAGCCTCCGAATGCGGCCGAACATCCTGCTGCATGACCGTGCGAAGGACTTGCTCGGCCTCGTTCAACAGTTCCTCGTCGATGTCAGGCCCGATCAGCGCGCGCAGATAACAAGCCTCGCCAAGCTTCACGACGGGCAGACTATCGTGATCGGCATGCGCCACGTCACGCAGGATGCGGATGCTGGCGTCGAGCATGCCTGCGCGCGTCGGCTCATCAAGCTGATCCTGCGCATCGGCCAACAAGCTGAGTCCCACGGCCCGCCTGGTTTCCAGATCGTCGGGACGTTGGCGCAGGAACGCTTCGAGCGCGTCCAGCAGTTCAGCGGGAGCGACGGTTTCCAGTGTGGGCAGCACGGGTGCTTCGACGATGGACGAGGTCGTCTCATGGTTGCCGACAGCCAGCGCCTGCAAGGGCGACGTGGTGTGGGTCGGCATCACCTCGGGGACGGTGTGATACAGACGAGCCCAAAGCGGCCATTCCACGGCGCCTGCGATCTTGAAGGAGACGCCCGGCCCTTCGCCCATATCGACGGCGGCACGAATGATCGGCTCTTGCTCGCGCAATGCCTGGCCGATCGAACGCGTGGCGCAGACGCCCCCGGGCGTGGAGAGCTGGTTGAAGACCGCGTCCAGCGGCGAGGATATCTCGGCCACGGCTGCGGGCATGGCGTCATCGCTTGCGCTCGCCGACGCTGCCTCGAGCACTTCAGCGTGCTCGGGCGCTGGAGCCACTTCCATATCGGGCGCGGGTGCGCCTTCCCAGCTGAGTGCGAGGAAGGCGATGTCCTCATCGGTCAGCCGCGGCAAGGCCCGTCTGTTGGCCCGCTGCCTCGCGCGGCGACGCGCCAGCACAAGCAGCAGGCAACCCAGCAACACCAGGGCCAGGGCCAGCGCCACAACCCACCCATAACGCCATTCCAGCAGCCACATCGTCGAAACTTTCCCTGTTCGGTTATGTGCCTCGCCACAACACGACGCCAGCGGCGTGCCGGCCGTCTGATTTCCCGCCGATATGGATGGCTGCACGAGTGTCGCCCTGGCGATGCTTGCGACGGGCTCCACTGATGACGACTTCTCGCCCCCATCCACGGAGGCGCCTTCTGGCGCAGATTCCCGCGGCGACAAATGAAACCGCGTTGTGCGACGCGCCGCGGCTGCACGCGCGCCAGGCACGCCCGGCGAAGCCGCCGCACGTGCCGATGGGAGAACCTCCGCCACTCCGTCGCCGTCGGCCAGGAACGGCGGCAGGACGGGCAGTGGCGCAGGCTCCGGCAGCTCATGCACAGGCTGGGGCGTCTTCACGTTCACATGGCTGACCAGCGAACAGGCCACCAGGGCGGTGCACCCCAGCAAAGCCGCGCTGCATGCCTCCACCACGCGCCAGCTTGAGCGTCCCCGCGATCGTCCCTTCGCTGGCCGCGCGGCGCTCACCTGGCTCAGAGCTCGTTGAGGTGGACGAACTCGGCGGCGACCTCCTTGTGGGTCGCAATCACGTTCTGACTGACCCAGCCCGGGAAGATGTTGGCGGTACTGCCCGCGAAATTGCGCGCGCTGTAGAGGTAAGGCAGGTGCGACCAGCAGCGGTAGCCCATGGACTTCAGCGTGTTGATCTCTTCCGTGGCCAAGTCGGTATTGGACAAGCGGAAATAGATGCTTGGTCGATGACTGCGCAACGTGGCCTCGGCGCCGGCAAGCATCGGCAGCAGGCCGCCCGGGCGATTGACCTTGATCAGATTGAGCTGGCTCATGCGCAGGGTGTCCAGCGCGATCTGGCGGGAGGTCTCCTCCGGCTGGTCATCGGCGGCGGCAAAGAACACGGTGGCATGGCGGCTGTCGCCGAGGGCGGCATGCAAGGGATAAACGTTGCGAACCTGGTTGAGCGCCAGCGTCGAGCACAGCGCAATGTGCTCGAAGCGGCGGGGTTCAACCACATGCACCTGACCGTTCGCGCCCACCAGTTGCGACAACCACAACGTCTGCGCGCCGTATTCAGCGCCGTACTCGAGCGCCACGTGCCCCTCGTCGAGCAAGGCACCGAGCGTGTCCAGCTCCTGTTCGATCCACTCGCCGTATTCGGCCAGCGAACGAGCCATGGTGGCCTTGGACTCTTGCGCCAGTAGCAGCCCATAACGGGTCTGCCAGAACGACGGCTTGCCGTTGCGCTTGCTCTCAGGGGAGACGGCGTGAGTCTGTGCGGCTTCGGTGGCCGTCGTTTCGGTGCTGTCGGTGGCGGTCTGTTCTTGGTTCATGTGGATCTCTCAGGAGGTGAATACGAGATGGACCTGAAAGATGGCGTGGCGCCGGAACATAGCGTCCGGGCCAGCTTGCATCGGTCGTACAGCAACCAGGAGCGGGCTTGGCGGATGCCGACTCCCCCTGGATCTTTCGGCGATGCGCAACGCCCGGAACCTGCGGATGCGTCCCGACAAGTGCTCCACGGCGTGCGCCCATCACATTCACGCACCTTACCGACAGGTACTGATGGGACATGAAGGCCTGAGACAGGTCGATCTGTGGGCCCAATCCGTCATCCACGTCGGAAATTCATGTTGCGCACACTCACATCAGAACGTTCCTAGCGCTGCGCCGCACAACACGGAACGTCATCCCAATTGCCTATACTCCCCTGGACCGCCCGCAAGGGCGGCCGCCGTGTCGGGGAGCCGGTGGCGTCCCCGACGTTGGGTTTACCACTCATGGGGAGGCTCCGATGCTGCAGCAGTATGGCTTGTGGATCGTGCTGGCATGTGCGGTTCTGGCGATTCTTTATGGCGCACTGTCGGTGCGCTGGATCTTGGCGCAGTCGCCGGGCAACGCACGCATGCAAGAGATCGCCGCCGCGATCCAGGAAGGCGCGAAGGCATATCTCAATCGCCAGTACGCCACCATCGGCGCCGTTGGCATCGTGTTGTTCATCATCATTGGATTGGCCTTGGATTGGGGCACGGCGATTGGCTTTGCCATCGGCGCATTGTTGTCCGGCGCCACCGGTTACATCGGCATGAACGTATCGGTGCGCGCCAACGTGCGCACCGCAGAAGCCGCGCGCCATGGCCTGGCCGCCGCGTTGAATGTCGCGTTTCGCGGCGGCGCCATCACCGGCATGCTGGTGGTCGGGCTGGCCCTGCTGGGCGTCACCGGCTACTACGTGGTGTTGAGCCGCATGGGCTACGAGACCATGCACGCGCTGCATGCACTGATCGGYCTGGCATTCGGCTCGTCGCTGATTTCCATCTTCGCGCGCCTGGGTGGCGGCATCTTCACCAAAGGTGCGGATGTGGGTGCCGACCTGGTGGGCAAGGTGGAAGCCGGCATTCCCGAGGACGATCCGCGCAATCCGGCCGTGATCGCCGACAACGTGGGCGACAACGTGGGCGATTGCGCCGGCATGGCCGCCGACTTGTTCGAGACCTATGCGGTGACCTTGATCGCCACCATGCTGCTCGGCGGCGTGATGGCCGAACAGACCGGCAGCAACGGCGTGCTGTTTCCGCTGGTGCTCGGAGGTGCGTCCATCGTGGCTTCGGTGATCGGCACGTTCTTCGTGAAGGCGCGCAGCACCAAGATCATGAGTGCGCTCTATGCGGGCGTGGCAGTGTCGGCGGTGTTGGCTGCGATTGCGTTCTGGCCCATCACCAGCCAGCTGATGGCCGACTCGTCTTACGGCGTGGGTCGCCTCTATGGCTGCACCTTGATCGGCCTGGTACTGACCGGCGCGATGGTGGTGATCACCGAGTACTACACGGCGACCGAATACAAACCCGTGCAGCACATTGCGCAGGCATCCACCACGGGCCATGCGACCAACATCATCGCCGGCATCGGCGTGTCGATGAAGTCCACCGCACTGCCGGTGCTGGCGGTGTGTGCAGCGATCTGGGGCGCATATCAGTTGGCCGGGTTGTATGGGATCGCCATCGCCGCGACGGCCATGCTAAGCATGACCGGCATGATCGTGGCGCTGGACGCGTACGGTCCGATCACGGACAACGCCGGCGGCATCGCCGAAATGGCCGAACTACCGCCCGAAGTACGCGGCGTCACCGATCCGCTCGACGCCGTGGGCAATACCACCAAGGCGGTGACCAAGGGTTATGCCATCGGTTCGGCTGGCCTCGCCGCGCTGGTGCTGTTTGCCGACTACACGCACAACCTCAACCAGCACCTCAACCTCACCGATTTCCGCTTCGACCTGTCCAATCCCTACGTGATCATCGGCCTGCTGATCGGCGGCCTGATTCCGTATCTGTTCGCCGCGATGGCGATGGAAGCGGTGGGCCGTTCGGCCGGTGCGGTAGTGGAGGAAGTGCGCCGCCAGTTCCGCGAGATCAAGGGCATCATGGAAGGCACCACCCGCCCGGATTATTCGCGCGCCGTGGACCTGCTCACCCGCTCGGCCATCAAGGAAATGCTGGTGCCCTCACTGCTGCCCGTGCTGGTGCCGGTAGTGGTGGTGTTCGGCTTCAAGTGGCTGGGCGGCCCCGAAGCCGGCGCACAGGCCCTCGGCGGCGTGCTGATCGGCACCATCGTCACCGGCTTGTTCGTCGCCATCTCCATGACCACCGGCGGCGGCGCCTGGGACAACGCGAAGAAGTACATCGAAGACAATCACTTCGGCGGCAAGGGCTCCGAGGCGCACAAGGCCGCCGTCACTGGCGACACGGTGGGCGACCCGTACAAAGACACGGCGGGCCCGGCAGTGAATCCGCTGATCAAGATCATCAACATCGTTGCGCTGTTGTTGATTCCGCTGCTGTAGCTCTCGATGGTGTTGCTGGCCCACTCCTCGAAAGAGGGGTGGGCTTAGCTCGAAGCAAAAAAGCAGGGGATTGGATAGCTTTTCGCGAGCACCCGCCCCTCACCCCGGCCCTCTCCCCGGAGGGGAGAGGGAGAAGTGGTAGCTTTTCGCGAGCACCCGCCCCTCACCCCGGCCCTCTCCCCGGAGGGGAGAGGGAGAAGTGG
>NZ_JBFTRY010000046.1:0-20574 GCF_056399745.1 Dyella sp. 01N36 | reverse complement strand
GCGTTGAACGAGCCCCCAGCCTACGGCACTGGGCGTATGTGACAACAGGGTGAAAGTGGCCACTTGCATCGACCGGCCGTTTTTGTCTCCGCCGCGCGGGCGATGTCGATCTGGCCCGGGCCTGTTCGTCATGAAGTTAGACGCGACCTTCGCCCCAGCCCGCGAGGATGCGTTGCGCCCATCTTCCGCTGCCTGCCCCGAGGATATCCGCCATGACTTCAGCCGCCACCCTGGTCCCCGTTGCCGAACTGGTCAAGCGCAACGGCGTGACCTTTGCCCGCGAAAGCGCGGCCTACCGTCACGCCCGTGATGCCTTGCTCGCCGAAGAAATCCAGTTGCGCCGCCATATCGAGCGCGTAGCCGAACAACGCCGCGCCCTGCCGCCCGGCCCCGAAGTGCAGGGCGACTACCGGTTTGTCGGCGAGCAAGGCCCGGTCGATTTCGCCGGCCTGTTCGGCGACAAGCAGACCCTGGTGACCTACAACTACATGTTCGGCCCCCAGCGCGAGCGCCCCTGCCCGATGTGCACGTCGCTGCTGGGTGCATGGAACGGCGAAGCACGCGACATCCAGCAACGCGTGGCGCTGGCCGTGATTGCCCGCTCGCCGATCGAACGCCTGCTTGCGTTCAAGCAGGAACGCGGCTGGCGCGATCTGCCGCTGTACTCGGACGCCAACGGCCAGTTCAGTCGCGACTACGGCGCCATCGCCGACGACGGCAGCGATATCCCAGCCTTCTGCGTATTCACGCGCCGCGACGGCCATATCCGCCTGTTCTGGGCCGGCGAAATGGGCGGAGAAACCGCCGACCCCGGCCAGGATCCGCGCGGCGCGCCTGACCTTATGCCGATCTGGACCATTCTTGACTGCGTGCCTGAGGGCCGCGGCGGCAACTGGTATCCGAAACTCGATTACGGCACTTGAGCGCATGCAGCGGTCGGGGCGTGGCAACCACCCCGACCGCTGCCGAGACAGACAAGGTCAGTGCGTACCGGCGGGCGCCGACGTCCCACCTTCAGCCGCCAAAACAAGTTCGCCCGGACGGTATATGTAGCTATGCATGACTGTGCCGTGCGCGATGCCCATGCTGTAGCCATAGTTGAGCGACACCCGCACGCTGTCATCACCCGAAAGATCGAGATGGCTGGCGGCGATGATGTCGGCAAAGCTGCGTGCCATATCGGCTCGCTCTACCAAAGATTCGTCCAACTGAATCGTGGCCACGATGGAATGCACGGGCGCGTGCCCATTGAAGCTCACGGCCATCTGACTCAGTGTCGCGGCGCGCACGTGGGGCTGGGCCAGCATGGCGTTCTGCACCGGTACCATGGCTTTCAGGTCATCGCTCAGGAATCGCGGCCCGATGAACGGAACCGCCAGTGCCAGTGCCGCCAAGAGCCCGACGAATGCCCAATGACCCTGCCACATGGTCGCGAAGCGTGGCTGGCCATCCTCCCTGGTGGCGCGAACCACATAAGTAGCCACCACCAGGTCATGCAGCGACTGCCGCGTGCGACGGTTGAAAACGAACAGGTAGATGATCGCCAATTCACCGAAGCCAGCGATGGCGCCGATGGCATAGGTCAGGGGATGAAAAGGCGTCGCCGCAAAAGGTATGCAAGCCAGAAAATACGGCGTACCCAACACGGCATAACGCATCACCGAACGTGGCAGCGCAAGCAAGTCACCGTCCTTATCCACGACGCGCACGCCAGCAACCATCTTGCCCAGCGTCTGCCCGCCCATCACATGGCTATTGCCGATGCCGAAATACAGCAGGGCCATGGCGAAGCCGGGGATCAACGCATAGCCACCGGCCCTCGCCAGCGGGTCGAACAACAACGCACCGACCAGCATGCCGATCAGGCCCAAAACGATGACATCGAACAAAAAAGCGCCTGCGCGCCGCCAGAATCCGGCGATCGCGAGATCGCCCACCGCATTCCCCTGACTCACATCCAGCTCCCCTTGTGGCTGCTGGATCAGCATCTTGCCCTAAGTCACCAACAAGCACAGCTACCCGTTCTTCTGCATCCGCAGGGGAACGGGTAGCTGGCGGTATCACTCGCCGGGCGTCTTCAAACAATTAACCATCCAGGCCTTGCCATAGCGATCGGTGAGCATGCCGAAGCGGTGCGCCCAGAAGGTTTCGGCGATGGGCATGCCGACTTCACCGCCATCGGATAGCGCCTTGAACACGCGCTCGGCTTCGGCGGGATCGTCGACGCTGATATTCACGCAACCGGTGGAGCGTGTGGTATGCGGCGGGCCGTCCGCACCCATCAGGATGCTATGAGGCGTTTCCAGCTGCGAATGCATCACGCGGCCGTGCGTTTCCGGCGGCATCTGCGCGGCCATGGGCGACTCGCCGTAGGTCATGCGCATGGTGATCTTGCCGTTGAACGCCTTGGCGTAAAAATCTAACGCCTCGCGTGCCTGGCCGTCGAAATCGAGATAGGGAATGAACTGCATGTGGCTGCTCCGGCTGCGTGGGGACTGAAAGCCTCTTTAAGCCATCGCCATCAGTCATGGCGATGGCTTGAGGCCATCCATGGATACGTGCCTCAGATCGCTCCAAGGCACGCGTTCCCAAGAATGACGAACGAGCGTCTCAGGAATCGACACGCATCGACAGCGAGCCATCACTGCTCCAGTTCCACCCACTGCGCACGCCACGCCGGTGCATCGAAAGGATCGGCGAAGTACTGAACCTCATGCGCCACCTTGCCGTCGCGAAACTCCATGATGCTCACCGTGAAGGCCCGCTTGCCCTGGTAGTTGATCTCGTATTCGCTCACCCACAGATTGCCCTCGCCCACGATGCGCCGGACCTTGAACCCCGACGGCTTGCCCGGATGATGGCCGCGCAGTGCCTGCAAATTGCGTCGACCGCGAATGACCTCGCCCGACTGCGGGTACTCGCACACGGCGTCGTCGTGATAAATGTCGTGCTCGGCGTCGAGATCGCCCGCTGCCGAGGCGGACCAGTGCCGGTCGATGGCCGTCCGAATGCTTTGCGTATCCATCATCGGCCTCCGGCGAATCCGCGCGATGGCGACTTCAGCGCCCGATAGCGCTGTGACGCCCGGGTGAAGAGAGGCATCAACGCATGCCTCTTGAAGCAACCTGCAGCGTGCACTCGCGCGGCGTGCCGCTCAAGTGCCTCCAGCGCGCGCGCACCGGCGGCGGAGTAAGCTCCGTCGGATTGAAATTCCGGTGGTGACGATGAGCCAGATCGGAAAGCCTCCCTGCGACGACGGGATCATCCTCAGCGGTGCGCCGRCAGTGCCTTGTTCGACACCGTCGCGACACTGGACGCTGGTGGCGGCGATACTCGGCTCCAGCCTCGCCTTCATCGACGGCACCGTGGTCAACGTCGCGCTGCCGGCCATCCAGCGGGACCTGGGCGCCACCACGGCTGACGCGCAGTKGGTGATGGAGTCCTACGCGCTGTTTCTCGCCGCGTTGCTGCTGGTGGGCGGCGTGTTGGGCGATCGCTTTGGGCGCAAGCGCATCTTCATGCTCGGCACGGCGCTGTTTACGTTGGCCTCGGTGGCCTGCTCAATGTCGACTGCGGTGGGCCCCCTGATCGCTGCTCGCGCCGTGCAGGGCATCGGAGCTGCCCTGCTGGTGCCCGGCAGCCTGGCCTTGATCAGCGCGAGCTTTCCACAAGCCGAACGTGGCGCCGCCATCGGCACGTGGTCGGCTTTCAGTGGCATCACGGCAGCGATCGGGCCGGTGATCGGAGGCTTTCTGGTCGATCACTATTCCTGGGTATGGGCTTTTCTGGTCAATGCGCCGCTGGGTGTCGTGCTGTTGGCGATCTGTGCAGCGAAGGTACCGGAGAGCAAGGGTGGCCTCGACGTAGGCCCTATCGATGTGCGTGGCGCCAGTCTGGTGACCATTGGCCTGGCGGGCCTGGTGTTCGCCCTTATCGAGGCACCGATGCGTGGCTGGACGGCGACGCCGATCTGGATGGCGCTCGTGATCGGCGTTGTCGCGCTGCTGCTCTTCAAGCGCGTGGAGGCTGGCCTGGCATCGCCCATGCTGCCGATGACGCTTTTTCGCGAGCGTGATTTTGCGGGCGCCAACCTGCTTACGCTGTTGTTGTATGCCTCGTTGGGCGGCAGCCTGTTCTTTCTGCCGCTAAACCTGATCCAGGTGCAGGGCTATAGCGCCACGGTGGCGGGTGCGGCCTTGCTGCCGTTTATCGCCATCATGTTTTTGTTGTCGCGCTGGGCGGGCACCCTGGTGGACCGGTTCGGCTCCAAGCTTCCGCTGGTGGTCGGGCCTTGCGTGGCTGCCGTTGGATTCGCCATGTTTGCCTTGCCATCTGTCCAGAGCGACTACTGGAGGAGTTTCTTCCCGGCCGTCTGCGTACTCGGACTGGGCATGAGCGTCACGGTGGCGCCGTTGACCACAACCGTGATGAACGCCGTGGGCAAGGATCGCGCGGGCACGGCATCGGGCATCAACAACGCGGTGTCGCGTACTGCCGCCCTGCTCGCGGTAGCGCTGTTCGGTTTCGTGCTGACCGTGGTTTTCAATGCGACCCTGGATGACCAACTGGCTGGGCTGCACGCGCCGTCGGAACAGGTGGCCGCCATCGTCGCGCAACGCCAGAAGCTGGCCGGCATCGTGATGCCTGACGGCTACCCGGCAGCGACCACCGCGGCCTTGAAGCGCGCCGTGGACGTGTCGTTTGTCGCCGGCTTCCGCTGGGTGATGCTGATTTCGGCAGGGCTGGCTTTGCTGAGTGCGATCAGCGCCTGGGTGTTGATCGAGGGCAAGCCAGCCACGCCAAAAGTGGCCGATCCAACATAGGCCCCATCGCTATCGAGGCGCGACGACAACACGCTCAGTCATGCACGCGCCGCCACACCACCTCGCCATGAGCACCCTCGGCGGCGCCGCTGGATGGCTTGGCCACGGTATAGGTCAGTTCGTCTCCGCTGATGGTGTACTTCGAGTCACCGCTCTTGCCGTCCCAGTTCGGGAACGTCGCATGCACGATCGCGCTGTGCATCGCGTTGGCGTCGGCGCTCACGTGGCCGTAGTGCGCATTGCTGTCCATCGACGCGGCGCGGTACTCATCCGGCGTGCCTTTGGATTTGTCGTTCGCCGCGAACGGCATGCGCCTGGCCCGTACGATCTGCATCATGTAGTCGCCCTGCGCATTGATCAGCCACATGCCCTCCGGATGTGGCCCGTACAGTTCCACGCGGTGGCCGTCCGGATAGACGTTGTCGCAACGCACCAGGGTCCAGGCGCCGACCAGCTGCCTGGGCACGGTCATGGCGGTGGCTTGCGGTTGGGTGGCCTCCTGGGCGGCAGCCGCGAACGGCGAGGCGGTCGCCAGGGCAAGACAGGCGATCAGTAGCGGGAATTTGGCGCGGGACATGGCGACACCTTGGGTGAGGGAGCGTAAGCGGCATGGTCCCCTGCCCGTCTGATTTTGATAATGGGTCCGGATCTTGATTGACCTTCAAAGAATGTTTGAAGATGATCCGTCATGCCCCTGCAGCAGGACCGGATCGGATGAACCGCCTGAGCGACATGCAACTGCTCGTCGACGCGGCGGACCTCCATAGTCTGTCCGCCGCCGGCCGCCGCGCGGGGCTTTCTCCTGCCGCCGCCTCCGCCTGCGTGCAACGGGTCGAGGCCATGCTGGGCGCACGGCTGTTTGAGCGCACGACGCGGCAACTGCGCCTCACCGATGAAGGGCGCATCTATATCGCCTCCTGCCGCATGGCCATCGAGACCATGCAGGAAGCCGAACGCGCGGTGCGCAGCGGCACCGATCTTGTCAGCGGGACGCTGCGCGTATCGGCGCCTTCCGATCTGGGGCGCAACCTGCTGGTGGACATCCTTGATCGCTTCATGGGCCTGCATCCGGACGTGCGCATCGTGCTGACCCTGTCCGATTCGCTGTCGCGCTTCGTACCGGACGATATCGACGTCGCCATCCGCGTCGGCGCGCTGGAAAACAGCGACATGGTGGCCCGTCACCTAGCCGACAGCTGGCGCGTGGTGTGCGCCGCGCCAGCCYGTATCGAGCGCCATGGCATGCCTGCCCACCCGGACGATCTGGCCGAGCTGCCCACGCTGGTGCTTACCACCAAGGCCGGTCCGCGCCATGAGTGGCGCCTCGGCGAGCACCTCGTGCGCGTGCGCCGATACCACGAGTGCACCGATAGCGAAGTCATCCGCCGCTGGGCCGTGCTTGGGCACGGTTTTGCCTATCGGCAACTATGGGCGGTGACTGCCGATGTACGCGCGGGCAGGCTGCAGTTGGTCCATGCCCCGGCGTGGTCTGCGCCGGCGCCCATCCATGCGATCTATCATCCCAATGTGTTTCAGCCGCCGCGGGTGCGGCGCTTCGTCGAATTCCTGCATGCGGAGATCGCCGAACGCCTTCCCGCCAACGCCGAAGAGGCGATGGCGTTTGCCTCACGCCCGATCAAGCGCTAGTACCGAAACTTCAACGACAAGGAGCGAAGGGTGACTTCCATCGTGACGCAACCGGTTGCTGCGCGGCTCACGCATGCCGCCATTTTTCTCGTGGTGACGCTGCAGCCGGATGCGCGCAGCGGCGAGGCTGTGCGAGCGCTGTGCGGCGATATGGCATCGCTGTTGCGCGCCATTGGCTTTCGCAATCCGGACCGGCGCCTGTCCTGCGTGATGGGTTTTGGCTCCGATGCCTGGGACCGGTTATTCGGCCAGCCGCGACCCGCCAATCTCCATCCGTTCCAGGAGATCAAGGGCGTGCACCATGCGGTCTCCACGCCGGGCGACCTGCTGTTCCATATCCGCGCCACGCATATGGACCTGTGCTTTGAACTGGCCACGCAAATCATGTGCCGCATCGGCGACGTGGCGACGGTCGTGGACGAGGTGCACGGCTTCAAGTATTTCGACGAGCGGGATTTGCTCGGCTTCGTCGACGGCACTGAAAACCCGGTCGACCAGGGCGCACTCGATGCCACCATCATCGGCGACGAAGATCCCGCGTTCACCGGCGGCAGCTATGTGATCGTGCAGAAATACCTGCACGACATGAAGGCGTGGAACGCCCTGCCGGTCGAGCGCCAGGAAACCATCATCGGCCGCAAGAAGCTCTCGGATATCGAGCTGGACGATTCGGCCAAGGCGACCTATGCACACAACGTGCTCACCAGCATCGAAGAGAACGGCGAATCGCTGGAAATCGTACGGGACAACATGCCCTTCGGCGAGGTCGGCAAAGGCGAATTCGGCACCTATTTCATCGGCTACGCCCGCTCCCCAGCGCGAATCGAACGGATGCTGACGAATATGTTCGTGGGCCAGCCACCGGGCAACTACGATCGCCTGCTCGACTTCAGCAAGGCGGTGACGGGATCGTTGTTCTTCGTGCCGTCGGCAACGTTTCTCGACAATGTACCCACGCCCGAGAGCGGCGCAGGCAGCTAGCTCAGACCCGGACCAGGCCGTCGCTTTCCGTATCGGTCATGACGCGATTGCGCCCCGTGCGCTTGGCGCGATACAGCGCCGCATCCGCCTCTTTGCGCAGGCGTTGCAGCTCATAGCCGCAGCTATCGGTCGCTGCCAGGCCGATGCTGGCGGAGAAGGCGACCAGTCCGCCATCGCTGGACACCGGCGTCGCCTCGATCGCCGTGCGGATGCGGTCGGCAATCGCCATGCCCTGCTCTTGCGAGCAGTCGGGCAGCAGGATGCCGAACTCTTCGCCACCCAGGCGGCCAAACAAATCGGTCGGCCGAAGCTGGCGTTTGCACAACGCAACCGTGTGCTTGAGCACCACATCGCCGGTCGCGTGGCCATGCGTGTCATTGATCTGCTTGAAGTGATCCAGGTCGATCGAGATCAGGCAGGCGCCGCCATGGCGCTTCTCCAGCACGCGCAGCACACGTTCGGCCTCGCTCACGAAATGCTGGTGATTGAAGATGCCGGTAAGACCGTCGTGATAGGAAAGCATCTTGAAGCGCAGCTGCGAGCGCTTGATGCGCAGCAGCCAGAACACGATGGATACCAAAACCAGCAGCAGCAAGGTGATGTAGAGGCGGCTGGTCTCGACCGCCTTGGTGTCCAGCGCCTGCTGCAGGCGAAGAATGCTGTTCTGTTTGCTCAGCCCTTCCGTCTCCAGCTTCTGCGCCAGCATGTGTTGCTGCACGGCGGCGTAAGCCAGCGTCCTGGCGCTGATACTGTCGATATAGCCCTTGTCCTGGGCCACGTAGCGTTCGTAGTAGGAAAGGGTGGTCTGCGCATTGCCACGCTTCTTCTCAATCCGGTACAGCACGCCATAGGATTCGCGCATCCACTCGCTGACTTCGTCCGGGCTGCTCATGGCAAGCACGGCGAGCGCCGCTTTGCGGGCGCTGTTGTCGTCGTTCAACTTTTCATAGGCAACCGCCAGCTGTACCTGCACGGCGCGCATATGGGAGTAGTAACGGTTGGCGTTGATGCTGGGCAGCATCTGGGTCAGCAGCTCAACCGCCTTGGTCGGCTGCCCTTCGGTCAGGTATCGCTCGCCCTTGATCAGCCTCAAGGTGTTGGCGAATACCGGCTGTCCGGYGGCYACGCAGGTATCGATGCCCTCCTGCAACTTCGGGCTGTCGGAGGTAAGTCGATTGCTCTTGTCGAGCGCACCGATCTCCATGGATAGCGGATTGCACAAGGTTTCGCCGGGAGGCAGTGTCTCCTCCATCATGGTGGCGTATTTCACGGCCAGGTCGCTCTGACCGGCAAACACCATCAGCTGGGACAGGTTGGCAAGCACCGTGAATCGGGCCAGGTTGTCCGTGATGTTGGGCAAGTCCGTCGCCAATTGATTGGCTAGCGTAAACGCCTCTTCGTAATGACTGTTGATCCCCAGGTTGTGCATCAGCAAGGCCGACGCCTTGGCTTTGAGCACCGCATCGCCCGAGTGATCGATGACATCGCGCAGCATGTCATTGGCCTTGGCCGCATCACCCTCAAACGCCGTCTGCCACGCTTCGAGATAACGCAGATACCAATGCTGCTGTGGCGCCAGCGACGATGCCTCGCCGCGAATCTGCGCCAGCATCTGTAGAAACCGCGGATGGTCGCTGGTGCGCACCCGTTCGGTCTGTTGCAGGAACGCGGCGGGATCAGCGATCTGCGCCGACGCTTGTGCCACGTCGATCAGCACGCAGAAGGCCAGGCCCGCCAAAGCGAGCCATGGCCAACTGCGGTGCCACGAACGCGGCATGCTGCTCGCCTAGCCTTTGGGCGTCGCCGTACGTTCCGGCTGGGCCGGGTCGAGCGGCTCCCCTTCGTCCTCGCGTTCCGGCTCGTCGCCTTCGGGGAACGTCTGGGAACTCTGCGTCACATGCATGACCCGCTTCCCCAGCTCCTGCGACAGCCAGYCACTGTCGCCGGACGCCACCGCCGCCATGAGCGCTTCAGATGCTTCGGCCGCTTCCAGCGTGGCGTTCAATTCATCAGCCGAGGCGTGACGCAGCGTAGCGTCCTGGCCAATGGCCTCCAGCCAATCCATCGTGTCAGTCATACGTTTCCCCCGGTTTTCTTCCGATGATGGTCTTGCAACTRCCTGTCGGATTCTGCGTCCCACAGCACGCAGCACCCGCCAGCACCCTGTCATCGCACCCCGCGCCCTTCCCGCGTGGCATGCGACTACTGTATCCCGTCAGGCCGGTAAACCGGCCTTTTCCAATTCGTCCAGCGCCGCCAGGCGTGCCTGGATGGCCAGGTTTGGCTTGAGCTTTTCCGCGGGCGGCAGCACCACGGTTTCCTCGGCCGGCAATTCGATATGAGGCAGCTCCCGCAATGGGACGCGCCGTATGCGCGGTTGCTGGATCGGCAAGGTCGCTGCGCGATAAACGATCACCTCGTGGTCCAGCGGATAGTGCTCGCTGAGCAGTTCCACCAGCACCTGCCGATAGGCCGAACCGGTCTGGAAGCGCGCCAGCGAACGATCTCCCACCAGGCCCACCTGCCACAGCACCAGGTAGCAGGTCGGGTCGATGCGGCGTTCAAACAGCAGCAACTGGCTGGCCTCGTAATGCTGGCAGCCGAACCGGCCCGGGTCGATGCCGAGATCCGCATACAAGCAGTCCTCGGCAGAAATGCCCGGCTCCATATGGGCCGCATACCCTTCGGCGCGCGCCGCTTCGATGGCCTTGTGCGGCGACCACGCGAAGATGCCGGGATGCCCATAGAACACGCCGCAGACGCGCTTGCCGGCACGCACTTCGGCCATCATCAGGTCGACCCATTGCCGGTACGTGGTCAGGCGCGACTTGCCTTCCTGGTAGTAGGACTGAAGGCTGCGTACGTCCGGATGCATGCGCTGCAGCCACATCTCCACGATGCCGTCGGAGACACCGGCAAACACCACGTCCGCCTGCGCGATATGACTGCGCGCCAGAGGCGTCAGGTGCGAACCCAGGGTCATGCCCAGGCCTACACAAGCCAGGCTGCCACGATGTCCTTCCATAGGGGGCTGAGTCGCAGGATTTGTCATCGCGTGATAGTAGGGCAATTCTGTGACGCTGCGCACGCCAAGAGGCATATGACAAACAGAAAAGCCCCTCTTCTGCGTACGTCATCGAACCAGGTCCTGGCGACGCCACGGTCTTCACCATACGCTGCTGCAAAACGGCTCCCCACGGCCGTTCGCGAGAACGGGCCGACAGCTGTCCGAAAGAAAAGCTGTCGCGTCTTCGTCGTCGGCAGCGTCCTTGCTGCGGCCTTCGCCAGATGGCCGAGGTCGCGGCGGCGGCCTCGCTGATCCGGCCTTCCGTACGGTAACCGGGCGGCGTGGCAGCACCATGGAGAGCGCACTATCGCGGAGAGATTTGGGGCGTTTTTGCCGCCGCGCCCCTATACATGCGCAGTCATGAAATCGTCGCTTGCAGTCCCGCCGGGCACCCGGCAAGCTTCCTCGTTTCCCCAAACCGGAAGTGTCATGTCCTCACAAGAAAACATCCTCCAGATCATGCCCGCCACGGGTTGGGTTGCCGTGTTCGACGAAGACGGCGACGAGAGCGCCGAGGCGCTGGTGTGTTTCGCGCTGGTGGAGTCGGTGCGCAACGGCAGCACGCAGCGTGACGTGCGCCCGATGCTGGCCAACGGCAAGCAGGTGAGCTTTGCCGATGCGGCGCCCAATTTCCTGCGCGTCGAAGAACTCGAAACCTTCGAGGACGAAGGCGAGGAAGAGGAAGACGAGGAAGACGGCGAGGAGTAATCCTCTTCGGTTCACCCTGGAACGGCCGGCACTCGCCGGCCGTTTTCGTTTCAGGGCGCGACGTCGATCACCACTTTGCCGCGTGCCTCGCGCCGCTCGATCAGGGCATGGGCGTCGGCGACCGTGTCGAGGTTGAAGTGCCGTGGATCAACGAACGGTACGATCTTTCCCGTCTCGGCAAGGCGAGTGATCTCGCGCAGGATCCCGCCGTGATGCTCGCGGCCTTCGCCGCTCAGCAGCGGCAACAGCGTGAACACGCCCGAGTACGTGCCGGCCCGAAACGACAACGGCGCCAGCGCGTGCGTGCCCCAACCGAGCGCGCTCACCACATGGCCAAAGCGTTTGACAGCCTTGAACGAGGCATCCAGCCCCTCGCCGCCCACGGTGTCGTAGACCAGGTCAAAACCGCGGCCCTGGGCATGCTCGGCCACGTAGCGCTCCACCGGCGTGCCGCGTTCGATGGGCGTCGCCCCCCAGACGCGGATCTGCGCGGCCTTCGACGCCGAGTCAACGGCGGCCACTGTCGCACCGAATGCGCGCGCCAGCTGGATGACGGCATGGCCCACGCCGCCGGCGCCCTGCACGAGCACATGCTGCCCTGCTTTCAGCTGGGCGCGATCGATCAGACCTTCCCATGCGGTGATGAAGGCCAACGGCAAGGACGCCGCCTCGCGCATGGTGAAGTGGGCCGGCTTAGGCGCCAGCAGGCGCGCATCCACCGCGGCGTACTCGGCCAGCGAACCCTGCACGCCGCCCACGCCTCCCGTCATGCCATAGACCTCCTCGCCTGCGCGAAACGCGCTGACGCCCGGCCCGACACTCTCCACCACGCCCGCCATGTCGATTCCAAGGATCGCCGGCAGCGGGTGCCGCGCGTGCTCGGCCTTGCCGTCGCGGATCTTCAGGTCCAGCGGATTGACCGCACTGGCCAGGATACGCACCAACACCTGCCCCTCGCCGGGATTGGGCCGCGCGATGGCCGTGCGGCGGAAGGTTGGGCCGTGCTGCTCCAGCACAGCGGCCTGCATGGACGGGTTTGCATTCATGGCCAAGGCCTCTCGTTCGGATGCGTCCAAGCTACGCCAGTCCAAATTGCATGAAAACTAAATAAATCGCATGCTATCCATGCAACTTTGCATGGCACACTCAACGGGCGGGGAACACGACGATGGAGTGGAGCGACCTGCGCATTTTCCTCGCGATCGCCCGCGAGGGCACGTTGGGCGCCGCGGCGCGCACGCTGGGACAAACCCAGCCCACCATGGGCCGGCGCTTGCGCGCCCTGGAAGCGGCGATCGGCCAGACCCTGTTCCAGCGGACCAGCGATGGTTTTGTACTCACCGAGGAAGGCCTACTGGTATGCCGGCACGCCGAGCGCATGGAACAGGAAGTACTCAGTTTCCAGCGCGAACTGGCCGGCCAGCAGCAGGAGCTCGATGGCCTGCTGCGCATCACGTCTTCCGATTGGTTCGGCGCCCAGGTGTTGGCGCCCGTACTCGCCGAGTTCGCGCAGCAACATCCGCGCGTCACGGTGGAACTGCTCACGGACACCCGCCAGCTCAGCCTGGCGCGCCGCGAAGCGGATCTCGCCTTTCGCATCAAGCCATTCGACGAGCCCGACGTGGTCTCGCGAAAACTGTTGCGCATGCACTATGGCGTCTATCTGCACAAAGGCGCGCGCAAACCGAAAGTCGGCGACGGCAAGGGCGCATCTCTGATCACCATGGACCAGGCGTTCGGCGAGCTGCCCGACGTGAGCTGGCTGCGCGCACAGTTTCCCAACGCCAGCGTCGCCTTCCGCAGCAACGCCCGCGACGTGCACGCACGCCTGTGTGCCAGCGGCGCCGGCCTGGCGGTGTTGCCGCGGCCGCTGGGCGATGCCACGCCAGGCATCGAACGCCTGCCGATGAAAGAAGAACCACCCACGCGCGATACCTGGATCGGCTATCACCGCGATCTGCGGCGACTGGCACGATTGCGCGCCCTGCTCGATCTGGTCATCGATCGGCTGGCCAGCGATTAAGCCGGGCACGCCTCACGGCGAGTCGGCGTGAACCTCTGCAGCAGCACCTGCGTTGCCACCGGCGGCGCCCGTTCCCGATACGGCAATGATGGCCGGTTTCGCCGGCACGATGGATGCCATCGCGGGCAGCAACGCAGGCGCGTTGTGTTCGACGCCAGCGCTTTCCTGCGACAGCGAGGCGGCCTCCGCCTGCCGATTCATCACGATGATGCTGATGCGACGGTTGATCGGGTCGCCGGGGTTCACGCGATCGAATGGCACCGAGGCGGCCAGTCCGACCACGCGTGCGATTTTTTCTTCGCTGAGGCCGCCGGAGAGCAAGGCGCGCCGCGCCGCGTTGGCGCGATCGGCGGACAACTCCCAGTTGCTGTATTGATGATCGCTGCTGTACGGGGCGTCGTCGGTGTGACCGGAGAGGCTGATGCGATTGGGCACGCGATTGATGAAGCCGGCGAGCTCCTGCAGGATCGTCGTGGTGTAGGGCCGCAGTTGTGCGCTGCCCAGGTCGAACATCGGGCGATTCTGCTTGTCCACAATTTGCACGCGCAGACCTTCAGGCGTGATGTCGAGCAGCAACTGATCCTTGAACGGCGCCAGCGCCTGGCTCTTCTCGATCGCCGCCTCCAGCTGCTGCATCAACTCTTCCAGCCGCGCGCGTTCCTGCTTGCGCGCTTCCTTTTCGATTTCTTTGGGATCGGCGCTCGCCGCCGCTGCGCCCTGGCGATCCTTGCCTGGCCCATGCGGCAAATCCAGCGCACCACCGGCCTTGATCATGCTGGTGCTGGCGCCGCCCGGCCCCATCTGGCCCGGCGGGGCCATGGTGGCCGTGCCCTGCAGCATGCTGGGGTTCTTGAAGTATTCGGAGATGGCCGCGCGCTGCTCGCGCGTGCCCGCGCCGATCAGCCACATGACCAGAAAGAACGCCATCATCGCGGTGACAAAGTCGGCATAGGCGACCTTCCAGGCGCCACCATGATGGCCATGCCCGTGCCGCTTTTTGCGGCGTATGACGATCAGCGGTGGTTCGCCCTGCTCGCTCACGTGGCCGCCTTGGCGCGCGGCGACTTGAGATGTTCCTCCAGATCCTGGAAGCGCGGCCGGGTGTTGGTCGCCAGCGACTTGCGCGCAAACTCCACCGCCACCTTGGGGTTGTAGCCGCGCAGATTCGCCAGCAGTGCAATCTTCACGCACTCGAAGGCGCGGCCATCCTCCTGCACCCGGTTTTCCATCGCTGCGCCCAACGGGCCGATGAAGCCGTAGCAGAGCAGGATGCCAAGAAAGGTGCCGACCAGCGCGCCGGCGATATGCATGCCGATGCGCGAGGTGTCGCCATCGAGCTGTCCCATGGTGGTGACGATGCCCAGCACCGCCGCCACGATGCCAAAGCCGGGCAACGCATCGGCGAGCTTGGTCACCGCCAGCGCAGGCGCCACCGCTTCGTGATGATGGGTTTCCAGCTCCACTTCCAGCAATTGTTCGAGCTCATGCGGATTCATGCTGCCGCCCACCATCAGGCGCAGGCAATCGGTGGTGAACTCGATCAGGTGATGCTCGCGCTGCAGGCGCGGATAGGCGGAAAACAGCGGGCTCGCTTGCGGATCCTCGATGTGCTCCTCCACGCCGAGCAAGCCTTCTTTGCGGATCAGGCTGAACAGCTCGTAGAGCATCGACAGCAGATCCACATAGTCCTGCTTGTTGTACTTGGGCCCTTTCAGCAGCCCGCCCACATCACGCAATGCGGCCTTGACCACCTTGGACGAATTGGCCGAAAGAAACGCACCCAGCGCGCCGCCGCCGATGATCAGCAGCTCATACGGTTGCCATAAGGCAAGGATCTGGCCGTGCGACAGCACAAAGCCGCCGAGCACGCACGCGAGCACCACTACTGCACCGACCAGTACCAACATTTTCGCTCCGGGATACGGAGCCAATCACTCCGCGCTCACGTTTTATCGGCGCAGCTCCACGGAAGTTTAGAAAACGCTTTCATCCCATCGCCGCCCATGGGCGGTCTTCACGTCGACTTCCGCCTGCGCGCCCACCATGGCGAAACCTGGGCCACCGCGGATGGCCCTTGTGAAGTCGGCGTCGAGCAGACGCAGGGGCGTTTCGAAGATGAAACATGCTCAGGCCTCGATGCCAGGCATCGACACCTTCGTCTGATGGATTTACGCATCGCGATGATTTGTGATCCTGCCGATGAACTGACGTCCGCAGACCACGCGCGTCCACGACAACCATGCGAGGAGTAGCCATGAAGCGCACAAGCAAGCTCGCCATTGCGACCACCGCCGTCATGCTGGTGGTATTGGGTGGATCGGCCCTGTATGCGCAGGACAAGGCCAAAGCCGGCGTCAGCATCAAAGACAAGTACTCGCTCGTGTCGCCCAGCGGTGTCGCCTTCGCCGACTTCAAGGGCTATGAAGACTGGTCCGTGGTCTCCTCCGCACGTACCGACGAAGTGCTCAAGGTGATCGTCGCCAACCCGATCATGATCCAGGCCTACAAATCGGGCATCCCCGGCAATGGCAAACCCTTCCCCGAGGGTTCCAAGATCGCCAAGCTGCAGTGGAAGTTCAAGAAGAGCACCGAAGCCCCGTTTGCCGTGGACGTGCCAGACGTCTTCACCCAGGCTTTCGTCATCGAGAAAGACAGCAAGCGATTCCCCAAGAGCGCCGGCTGGGGCTATGCGCTGTTCGATTTCGACGCAACCACCAGCACCTTCACAGCCGACCCCACCGGTGTCTCCGATTGCGGCCACACCTGCCACGTAAAAGTGTCCGCCAAGGATCACATCTTCCATCCGTATCAGATGCGTTGAATCGCACCGGGGGCAGATAGAACCATGCAGCGCGCGTTGATGCGCGCTGCTAGGGTCACGCCATCGATTCCCCGAGCCTTCCTCAAACGGAAAGCGCCGCTTACGCTCGAAACGACCCACGCAACGCTTCGCGCATATATCGGACAAACGACGTTGTCTTGCGCAGCACGGCGCCTAGTGGATCATCAGACACGTAGGCTGTCCGAAAGAACTCCAGCAACGGGTCGCGCGAGATCACCAGCGCGACAATCAACTGCATTTCCAGCAGCGCGAGAAAAACGTCGATGCCAACGGAGTCGATACAGATCGCCGTGGGTACGGCTTCGGGGTGGCATAGGAGGGCCAACACCACGGCGGTAGTCGCCACGCCAATCAGCCATTTCCCTAGATCTTTGCGCCACTCGGCGGCCAGCGCTTCCGGGGTAAACCACGGCGGATCCAGCCAGGCCATATCCCTTCCCTGTTGGCAGCTAAGCGTGGGGCAAACGGCCCTCTCCCAGCGCCAGCATGGAGGCACTCGGCCGGCTACAAAAGGGGGCCGGGTCGTTTTGTATCCCAATGTATCGACAGGCTTGTCTGGTACACGAACTTTCAATTCCCCCGCGCCTCCACACAGAGCAGACACAGGGACATGGTCTTCTATGTGGGCACACCAACCCGCAGGGAGATGTTTCATGTCGGATCAGATCAATCAGCAGCGCCGGACCTTCCTGGGAGCAACGGCCATGGGACTTGCGATCGCCCCATTCGGCCTCGCGTCGCTCGCCAGTGCGCAGACGGCCAAACCGGCTGACACCACGGTCAAGCACAGCGTCACGGGCGGCCACACATCATTCAAGCCGCTGAAGCGCGTGAAGGCCGGCGTACTGGATGTGGCCTATGCGGAAGACGGCCCGGCCAACGGCAAGCCCGTGCTGCTCCTGCATGGCTGGCCATATGACATCTACAGCTTTGTCGATGTGGCGCCCATCCTCGCTGCCGCTGGTTATCGCGTGATCGTTCCCTACCTGCGCGGCTACGGTGACACGCATTTTCTCTCGGCGGACACCAAGCGCAATGGCCAGCAGGCCGCACTCGCCGTCGATGCCATCGCGCTGCTGGATGCGCTCAAGATCGACCAGGCCGTCGTCGCCGGTTTTGACTGGGGCGCCCGCACGGCGGACATCCTGGCTGCGCTGTGGCCGGCGCGCTGCAAGGCGCTGGTATCGGTCAGCGGTTATCTGATCGGCAGCCAGGAACTCAACCGCGCGCCGCTGCCGCCCAAGGCCGAGCTGCAGTGGTGGTATCAGTACTACTTCGCCACCGAGCGCGGCGAAGCCGGCTACGCCAAGTACACGCACGATTTCGCCCGCCTCATCTGGCAACAGGCATCGCCGCAATGGGCGTTCGACGATGCGACTTTCGCGCGCTCGGCCACGGCGTTCGACAATCCCGACCAGGTGGCCGTGGCCATCCACAACTACCGCTGGCGTCTGGGCCTGGCCGAAGGTGAGGCGCAGTATGACGCGGTGGAAAAGAAACTCGCCGCGCTGCCCACCATCGGCGTGCCGACGATCACGCTGGAAGGCGACGCCAACGGCGCACCGCACCCTGACCCGAGCGCGTACGCCAAGAAGTTCACAGGCAAGTACGAGCACCGCCTAGTCACCGGCGGTATCGGCCACAACCTGCCACAGGAAGCACCCGAAGCATTCGCCAAGGCCGTGATCGACGCCGATCATCTGTAAGCCATCGCCAAGGAGCGAGCCATGCCTGAGATCATCGCGTCCACCTTCGTGCTGGCCGTCAACGATCTGGAGATATCGCGACGTTTCTACATCGACAAGCTGGGCTTCGAAGAAAGCCTGCGCGTCGATGGCTGGTCCTTCCTGCAACGCGGCGCCTGCCGCCTGCGCATCGGCGATTGCCCGGACGCACAACCTATCTCGCAGTGCCAGGATCACTCCTGGTTTGCCTATCTGCACGTGAGCGATGCCACCGCCCTTTATCGGGAAGTGCTGTCGAAGCACGTGCCGATCTGGCATGCGCTGGACGACAAGCCATGGGGCATGCGCGAGTTCGCTATCGTGACGCCCGATGGTCACCGCATCGTATTCGGTGAACCAGTTCGCTGAGTGCTCGCACGCTAAGCGACAGCGCGGCGGCCGGCTGGATCGCATTCATCCCATGAGGATCTCGCCGCTCTGGTTGTCAGTCGGCTTACTGCGGAAACAGCAAGGTCACTACTGCGCGATAACCCCAGCCGTGCGGACTGGCGGCGCTGCTGGCCACCCAGTAGCGCACGCCGCCGGTAAAGCTCACCGGCAGCCTGCCCATCCTGGTCAGCTTGGCCACCGTGAAGTTCAGCGGCACCGCGGCTTGATGCGCGTGCCAGTCATAGGTGGACTCGGCATTTACGCCGTAGGTCCAGGCGGTAGGCGTGGTGTAGGACAGGAACGGCTGGAAGAACAGGCTGCTCAACGGAGCGCGGTCGCGATTGTTTTTCACACTGGCAATCGACCAGATCTGGTTGGTCAAAAAGCCGTATGTGAAACCTTTGGACTGCTTGAGCAGCACCAGCGTGGGTCCAAGTCCCCACTTCTTCGCACCCAGGAGATCATCCGTGGCCGTGGGCAACAGGAAGGCGGGACCGGCGCCCCAGATGATGCCGCCGGCGCCCGGTGCTTTAGGCGAAAAAAACAGACTCTGCGTGATATCGCCAATGCCCGACTGACTGCCGGCGCCAGGCGAGATGTCGGCCTGACTGGTCACCGGAAGTATCGTGCGGGAGATCATGTTCCAGTCGTCGCTGATGGAAATCGGCACCACCGGCTGGATGTTCATGGTCAGTCGGTGACCGCGTTCATCGGGTCCGATCTTGCTGTCGTAGTTGAACTGAAACGGCGCACTGATCAGCGACGCCACGGGGTTCGACAATTTCTTGGCCAGGTCGGCTGAGTCATTGCCCGCTGCCTCRTCCGAAGCAGACTGCGCGTGTGCGGCGAAGGAAAGCAGCGCAAGCGCCAACGAGAGATGTCGATATCGCAAGGCGCTCTCCGTCTTTGGTCCCTGTAGCCGGTACTTTCCTTTGCAGCCAGCAAGAAGTACATGCGGGGAAATACGGGATGAAACCAGGTGTTTCTACCTAGTGCGCGATCAGGCTGATCCACACCTTGCGTACACTCAAGCGCCGCAGCAACTGTCAAGTTCGAGGAGACTTCGCATGTCCAACACGCCACCCGATGGTCTACCGCGCTACCGCCTGCTCACCGGCAAGGATGACGCCGCGTTCTGCCAGCGGGTCTCCGAGGCGCTGGCGCTGGGCTACGAACTCTACGGGTCGCCCGCGGCCACCTTCAACGGCGAACATGTAGTGGTTGCCCAGGCCATACTCTGGCCCGGGCACGACTAGCGGCATGTCGCGCCTATGCGTCAAAAAAAAAGGGGCGGTCGCTTGGACCGCCCCTTCCATCACTCATTGATTACTGCACGCGCCGAGGCAGGGTCCACTCCGCTCGCGGGAAGTGGCAGGTGTAGCCGTTGGGAATGCGTTCCAGATAGTCCTGGTGCTCCGGCTCGGCCTCCCAGAACGGACCGGCCGGCGTGACTTCGGTGACCACCTTGCCGGGCCACAGACCCGAGGCGTCGACATCGGCGATGGTGTCTTCCGCGACCTTCTTTTGCTCGTCGCTGAGATAGAAGATCGCCGAGCGGTAGCTCATGCCCACGTCATTGCCCTGGCGGTTCCTGGTGCTGGGGTCGTGGATCTGGAAGAAGAATTCCAGAATCTGGCGATAGCTGATCACGCCGGGATCAAACACGATCTCCAGCGCCTCGGCGTGCGTGCCGTGATTGCGGTAAGTAGCGTTGGGCACATCGCCACCGGAATAGCCCACGCGCGTGGACAACACGCCCGGGTAACGCCGCAGCAAATCCTGCATGCCCCAGAAGCAGCCGCCAGCCAGGATCGCCGTTTCGGTTTTCGTGCTCATGTGTTGGTCCTTCCCATAGGTGACAGTGGTGCGCGGCGGGGCTGGCATGCCGTCGACAGACCCAGGTGCTTAGTGCCAGAAACTCCCCAACGCAGCTGACCTCCAATGTGGTGTTTGCCGCCGACGTTCTCAAGCGAGACGGCCGCGGACCTACTCTCGGCGATGAGGTCCAAGGCGGCGATGGGCCTGGGCGCCACTCAGCCACCATGAGCCGCGGGTAGTCCCATCCCTACGACACCCGTCCTGTGCCACATGGGGAATGGCGCATTGCGCGTGATGGGCGCACTGTGCACCCCGCTTCAGCAGATGCTCGCTCAGGCCAAAGACCCGATGGTGTCGACGGTCAAGCCGATGAGCCCGTTCTACGTTCAGCACGCCGGAAGGCGCACTGACGCCCGGCCRCGACATCGCACATGCTTATAAYCCGGGGGTTGGGCATGTGCGATTGCCGCGGCGCTGCCGGGATACCGCCCCATTGAGCCGCGCTCGCAGATGGCATGAGACGCACCATCTCGGCACGCCATCGCCAGACC
>NZ_JBFTRY010000045.1:0-20865 GCF_056399745.1 Dyella sp. 01N36 | reverse complement strand
GTGTTGAACGCACCGATGCGCAGTGCGTACGGCGCGGTCGGTGAAACGGAGCGCGGCATTTCCGCGACGTGCTTCAAGCTGATCTTGGTCGGGATGAAGGTGTAGGCACCGAAGTCGTAGGAGATGATGCCTTCGGCTCGGAACGTGGTGCCCGCCACGAACGGCGTGTTGAGCGGCACGGCGCCGAAGTCCGCGGTATTCATCTTGAATACTTCCGGGTTGCCGCTCCAGTTGGCTAGCTGCACACCGTCAGGCACCGGCACGCCATAGCGCACGCCGGGGAGACGCAACGAGCGCTTGCCGTTCGCGGTGATGCTCACTTCCGCATACGGCTCGCCGCTGAAACGCTTGTTGCCCGTGTTGATCATGCCGTTCTCGATCACCACGCGCATGCCCACGAAGCACTGGAAGTTGGTTGCGCCGCACGACAGCTTGGTCGGATCGGACGACGGGATCGCATCGCCAAACACCACCGCCTTCGGCAGGCGCGCGCCATGCGAGCTCACCGTCACCACGGGGCTGGTGAGTTCGGGCAACTGATAGTAGTTGGCGACCCTGGCGTCCACGTTCACCACATCGCCCACCGCCACCGTCGGCGTGCTGGAGGTAAATACATAGATGCCGTTGGAGGTGAGCGGATCGGCATCGGCGCGCGTGTCGGGCGTCTGCATGGTGAAGCCCGCCGGGCCCACCGCGGTGACGATGTTGCCCGTGGTCTTCACCGGCTTGCCGAGCAGCGGCGAGATCTGATCGCGCCCCTGGATCTGCCAGATCTCGGCAGCAACCGGGATGTCGTAGAGGATCGCGCCGATCGCCGTATCGCGCGACAGCGGAAGATTGCCGCTGGGCTGGCTCAGCTTGACCTCGAAGGCCTTGTCGTCGCTCGGCGTGGTGCGGCCGTGCACCACCACGTTGAAGTTCGCCTGCATCTGCCCTTCGGCGATGCTGACGTTGGTATCGAGCGCGTCGTAGTCATGATTGGCAACCGTAGCCGTGCCATCGAGCGTCGCCACGTGCACCGCGACGCCACCCGTGGGTGCAGGCTGGGTGAGTGAGACGGTGAAGGGCATTTGGACGTCCGCAGCACCGCGCACTGTGGCGCTTGCGTCGGCGATGGACAAGGCCTGGCCCAGCACCACGCACGAGCTTGCGCTGTTGTGCGGCGCCGTGGGAGACACCACGTTGAAATCCGCCTGGTTGTCGCCGGTGTTTTGCGGCAGGCCCGCGGCCGTGGGCTTGCGGCCATAGCCCTTATCGGCATTTGTGGTGCCGAGCGACGCCAGTGGCGTGCCGGCCTTGTACGCCGAACCGGCGGAGAGGCCGACCTGATCGACCAGCTGGCCCGAGCCATCGAGGATGGCGAGGCCGCCGTCGTCGGTGACGCCCGTGCTGTACTTGAGATCGCCGGCCACGCTGCCGGAATAACCGCTGCTCGCGCTGTTGGTGAGCAACAGATAGCAGCCCGGCGCGATGGAGGTGCCGCTGGGCAGCGTCAGGCGCGTGCCGGTGGTGCCGCTGACATTGGAGGCGTTGAACTTGTAGCCCGACAGATCCAGCGCCTTGCTGCCGCTGTTGAACAGCTCGACGAATTCGTCGTTGCCGCCGGCGGGGCCACGGACGCGAAACTGACTGATGCTGAGATCTGCCGCTTGCGCAGCGGTTGCCGACAGGGCGAGCAACAGTGCGACTAATAGGGCACGTCGAATGTGCGTTGGTTTCATTAACCACTCCCTTCCTGGGTCCGGGGCGGACCCCATCAGGGAGAGGCTAAGTAGCTATTGCGACAGTTTTGCGAAGGAAGTTGCGGCAGCGCTTCATTTTGCGAAGCGCTTTGCGTTCTGCTGTGTGACCGGCATCGTCGACGTTGCGTGAACGACGCCGGTCATGTCGCTGCCTCAGGCCGCTTCGGCCTTCACCGTCTTGAGCTTGCGTGGCCCCTGCAGCAGGGCCTGACGCACATGCGAAACGACCAGGTCCACTTCGTCGCTGGTCACCAGGAAGTGCGGCGTGAAGCGCAGCGAGTTGGTACCGCCGTGGATCACGCCGACGCCGCGCTCGCGCATGAACTCCTCGATCGAATCGGCGCCGTAGCACTTGAACTCCGGTGCCAGTTCGCAGGAGAACAGCAGACCGGTGCCCTGCACCTTGGTGATCAGGCCGCCCAGTTCGTTCTTGAGCGCATTGAGCTTGTCGACGAATTCCTTGCCGCGCTCGCGGATGTTGTTGCGCACCTCATCGGTGAGCAGCTCGAGCGTGGCGAGCGCCACGTCGAGCGCGCGCGGATTGGCAGTCATGGTGTTGCCGTAGATGCCCTTGCGGTACAGCTCGGCGGTGCGCGCAGTCACAGCAAGCACGGACAACGGATACTGGCCGGCGTTGAGCGCCTTGGAGAAGGTTTCCATATCCGGCGGCGCGAGCTTCTCGAAGCCCGGATAATCGGTGACCGACAGCACGCCGTGCGCACGCAGGCCCGCCTGGATGGAGTCGACCAGCAACAGCGAACCGTGCGCTTCGGTGAGCGCGCGCGCCTTCTGGTAGAACTCCGGCGTCACGGCACGGCCCGGATCGCCTTCGCCCATCACCGGTTCCAGGAACATCGCCTCGATAAACCAGCCGTTCTTGTCCGCGTCGGCAAACACGGCTTCGAGCTGGGCGATGTCGTAAGGCTGCACGGTGAGCAGCGTGTCTTCGTGGCGATAGCTGGCCAGATGCTGCAGGTAAGTCTTGCGCGTGGAATCGGAATACAGCGCCGGCTTGTCGGTGCGACCGTGGAAGGCGCCCTTGACCACCAGGCGCTTGATGGTGCGGCCGGCATAGCGTGCGCCCGGATCGGTCAGCAGCTTGGCATTGACGTCGGCAATGCGACAGGCCAGGCCCACCGACTCCGAACCGGAATTGAGCGCGAGGTAACGCGTATACGGATTGCCGTCGCGGTGGCGGCCCAGTTCGCGATCCATCGCCTTGGCAAAACGCATCTGCGAGATGCTCGGCGTCATCACGTTGGCCATCACCTGCGGACGTGCCAGCGCGGCGTCGATCGCGGCGTTGTTGTGGCCAAAGCCAAGCATGCCGTAGCCGCCGTTGTCGTGGATCACGGCGCCCTTGAAACTCACTACCCACGGGCCGCGCGCAGCAGCGGGCAGGTACGGGTTGATGGCATCGTCCGGATAGAAGTTGACGAATTCGGACTGAACCTGCGCCATCTGTTCGGCTTCGTCGAGCTTGAGGAAATCGCCGAGTTCAGCGCGCAGTTCACGATGACGCGTCACTGCATCGCTGATCGCCTGCACCAGGTCAGGATGACTGCCCGCGTAGCGTTCGATGGTGGCGTCATCGAGGCCACTGGTCTGCGGTGCGCCGCCGAATTCGCGCATTTCGCGCAGCTGATCAATCACACCCATGGGTAACTCCTTCAAAGTCGACTTGCCTGCCGTCCCGATGGCATGCGCATCGATATGTCTACGAATGCGTTGCGGAAACGCGAAACCGTTCAGCGTTTCTCTTGGCCCGTGAGAGCCATGCCGCACTGCGATCCGTCACGGATGTGGCAATGCAACGACTGCCTGAGCATAGCGCGGCGGTGTCGCCGCCGGTACCCCGGGTGACGCTTGTCATGTGTGGTAGCTGACGGGGTCAACTGCCGGCAAACCCTTGCACTGCCTAGCATGGCAGGCAACAAGGAGGAGCCATGAACCCATCTGCCGCAGTGGTGGCCAGCCTGTCTGGCGCAGTCAAACGTTACGGCGCTTTAACGGCGCTGGATGGTCTGGACCTCATGCTGCACCGCGGCGAACTGCTCGCCTTGCTCGGCCCCAACGGCGCTGGCAAAAGCACGGCGATCGGCCTGCTGCTGGGATTGTTGCGCGCCGACGCGGGCAAGGTGGAATTGTTTGGCCAGGATCCGCAGGCGATCGACGCGCGCCGTCGCATCGGCGTGATGCTGCAGTCGGCCTTTCTGCCATCGACGCTGACTGTATCGGAACTGTTACGCCTCACCATGAGCTATTACCCCGCGCCGCGTTCGCTGGCGGAAAGCGCGGAGATGGCTGGTGTGGCGGATCTCCTTTCACGGCGCTATGCAGCGCTGTCCGGTGGCCAGCAGCGTCGCGTGCAGTTTGCGCTGGCGTTGTGCGGAAGGCCGGAGTTGCTGTTTCTGGATGAGCCCACGGTCGGCATGGATATCGACGCGAGGCAAAATCTATGGGCGGCGATTCGACGACTCATCGCCGAAGGCTGTTCCGTCGTGCTCACCACGCATTACCTGGAAGAAGCCGAAGCGCTGGCGCAACGCGTGGTAGTGCTTGGAAAGGGACGCGTATTGAGCCAAGGCAGCGTGGACGAACTGCGTGCGCATGTGGCCGTGACGCGCATCCGTTGCGTCAGCGATCTCGACGCGGAAGCGCTGGCCCATTGGCCGCATGTATCGCATGCCGAACGCGCTGGCACGCACCTGCTTTTGCATAGCGATGAGCCCGAACACGTGCTGCGTCGCCTGCTCGATGCCGATCCCTTGCTGTCGGAACTGGAAGTGCGTCGCGCCGGCCTCGCCGAGGCGTTCACCGAATTGACTCGCGAGAGCGTCGCCGACAAGGAGGCTGCGTAATGTCCGTGACCGCCATCCAACGTTTGCCGTATCAAGGCATGACGTCGCGCCGCCTGCTTGGAGCCTACGCCATGGAGGCGCGCAGCGAATGCCTGCGCTACTTCCGCGCACCCGGTTTCCTGCTGCCGGTGACCTTGTTTCCCACCATGTTCTACCTGCTGTTTGGCATCGTGATGAATCACAACGCCGATGCGAACACGGCCCGCTATCTGCTCGCCAGCTATGGCGTGTTCGGCGTGATGAGCCCGGGTCTGTTCGGCTTTGGCGTCTCGTTGGCGATGGAGCGTGAAAACGGCCTGCTGACGCTCAAGCGGGCGATGCCGATGCCGCCCGGCGCGTATCTGCTGGGCAAGATGGTGATGGCGATGCTGGCCGCCGCCATGGTGATGCTGTTGCTGCTGGCGCTGGGCATCGGTCTGGCGCACGTGCAGTTGGGCGTGCTGCAGGCGCTGGTGTTCATCGTCACCGGCATGTTGGGCGTGCTGCCGTTCTGCGCACTGGGCATGCTGGTGGGCACGCTGGTGAAAGGTCAGGGTGCGCCGGGCGTCATCAACCTCATCTATTTGCCCATGTCGTTCCTGTCGGGGCTGTGGATTCCGCTTTCCGCACTCCCGCAGGCGCTGCAGCGCATGGCACCGGTCTGGCCCAGCGCCCACCTGCAGCAGCTGGCGCTGGGTTCGCTCGGGCTGGGTCACTCCAACGCATGGCCGCACCTGCTTGTGCTCATGGCCTATGGCGTGGGTTTCTTCCTGCTGGCGGCCCGGCGCCTGCATCGGGTGGGTTGAAGTAGCATGCACGAAGGGCGGACGGATCACGGGGAGCGGGACACGGTGCGTCAGTGGCTACGAGCTTGGTTTACGCCGGCGCCGGATTCTCTGGCGGCGATCAGCATGCACAAAGGCAAGTCGCCGTGGGTGGATGCGGTGCATCTGCTGTGGTCGGTGTGGGTGTTCGTGATACCCGCGTTCGATCACTACACCTGGCAGTGGGCCTGGATCACTCTCTTCAGTTATCCGCTGTTCCTGGTTCTGTATGCACAGGCTTGCATCGCGTCCCGGCGCCAGTCGCGTTACTACGCCTTGGCCCTGGTCGCCTTGTCGATGCTGCTGCTGCGCTGGTACCCCAGCGGGCTCACCTATTTCGTGTACGGCACCATCATGCTGCGCAGCTGCCGCATGAGGCTGAGCCTCTACATGGGGCTGTTGGCACTCCTCAACATGATGCTCATCGTCGAGGTGCGCCTGCTGCACTACCCGTGGCAGGCGATCATCTGGATACCCGTCACCTCGATCATTGTCGGCCTGGTGGTGCACGCCGAGCGCCTCAGTGAAGAAAAGGAAGCCGAGCTTCGGTTGTCGCACGATGAAGTACGCCGGCTGGCGGCGCTGGCCGAGCGCGAGCGTATCGGTCGCGATCTGCATGACTTGCTGGGACACACGCTGTCGCTGATCACCTTGAAGCTGGAGCTGTCGCGCAAGCTGTTCGATCGCGATACCGAAGCGGCCAAGCGTGAAATGGCCGAGGCAGAACGTGTGGCCCGGCATGCTTTGCAGGAGGTTCGCACGGCGGTGTCGGGCATACGCGCCACCGATCTGGCCGCCGAACTCGCCGCGGCGCGACTGATGCTGGAATCGTCGGCCGTATCGTTCGAATGCGGCGAGCTGCCGCCTTCCTTGCCGGTCGAGGTCGAGCGAGGACTGGCACTCGTCCTGCGCGAAGCCGTCACCAATATCGCGCGGCACGCGCGAGCAAGTCGTGCGCGGGTGCTCACCGACGTGGCCAATCAGACGCTGAAGCTGTGCATCCAGGACGATGGCCGCGGCGGCATCGATGTACACGGCAATGGCCTCAAGGGCATGTGCGAACGGGTCAAAGCACTGGGCGGCACCCTGGAGGTGCTCTCGCCGGTGGGACAAGGCACCCGCCTGATCATCACCGTGCCGCTGCGTCCGCGCTCGGTATTTCGCGACCTTGGCCAGATCGACGGGACGCCCGATTCGCCGGCGACGGGTTGGTCACCGCAGGAGCGGCAGGCGACATGAGCCGCTGGCTGAAACCGCATCCCGACTCCCTGCTGGGCAGGCTCGGTTCCTCCAGTTACCTGCGCTGGGAGGCCATGGCGAATCTGGTGTGGGTCGCTGCGCTGCTGATCGGGCCGATCACCGATCCCCGGGCCGTATGGACGCGCTGGCTGGTGCCCACGCTGATCTCAGTGCCGCTGTATCTGTATTTGCACTTCAAGGTATACACGGCGCCCTATCGACAACTGGCCTGGTATGCCGCGGGCATCGCTGTGCTCGGTTTGATGGTGTGGCCTTACAACGGCGTGGCGATCGGTTACGTAGTCTCCTCGGCCATGTGCTTTGCCTACCTGTCGTCGGTGCGTCGCTGGCTGACGGCCTTGGCTATCCTGGCCATGCCTACGGCTATCGTCGCCTATGAGCTGCATGTCTCGCCCTGGGTCATGCTGTTGATCGTCTTCGTGTCGTTGACCTCGGGCTTTGGGCATTTCCTGCGCATGAACAACCAGCGCAAGGACGTGGCGCTGCGTCTGTCGCAGGAAGAAGTACGCCGCCTCGCCACCCTGGCCGAACGCGAACGCATCGGCCGCGACCTGCACGACTTGCTCGGTCACACCTTGTCGCTGGTGGCGCTGAAGTCCGAACTCGCGCGCAAACTTGCGCTGGTCGATGCGGAGCGCGCCCAGCGTGAAATGGAGGAAGTCGAACGCGTCGCGCGCCATGCACTGGCCGAAGTGCGCACGGCGGTGACCGGCATGCGGCGCGGTGATCTGGCCGCGGAACTGGTGTCGGCCCGGCTCATGCTGGAAGCCTCCGGCGTCGGTTTTCATGGCGCTTTTCCCTGCGAGGTCCAGCTGCCCGCCCAGGTCGAAGCGCCGCTGGCCCTGGTGTTGCGTGAAGCGGTGACGAATATCTATCGCCACGCCAAGGCGAACACCGCGCGCGTCGACTTCACCATCGACAGGCACAGCTTCCACATGCGGGTTACGGATGACGGTTGCGGCGGCCTGAGCGTGCATGGCAATGGCGTGAGCGGCATGCGTGAACGCGTGCGTGCGCTGGGCGGCAGCCTGCAGATCGATTCGCCGCCGCGGCATGGCACGGTGCTGACCGTGCAGGTGCCCTTGGGCAAAGAGCAGATGTCGGTCGCCGCATCCGAGGCGTCCGACATGGAGTTGAACAACAGGAGTGCCGCATGATTCGCGTATTGCTGGCCGAAGATCAGGCCATGGTGCGTGGCGCGCTGTCCGCGCTGCTCAATCTCGAAAGTGATATCGAAGTGCTTGGTTCGGCGGCGGATGGTGAGGCGGCGTGGCGCGAATTGCAGCGTATCAAGCCCGACGTGCTGGTCACCGATATCGAAATGCCTGGCCTGACCGGGCTGGAGCTCGCGCAGCGCATCCAGCGCCATGACATGCCGATCAAGGTGATCATCGTGACCACGTTTGCGCGGCCGGGTTTTCTTCGCCGCGCCCTGGATGCCGGCGTGTCCGGCTATTTGTTGAAGGATGCGCCAGCGGAGAACCTGGCCGAGGCGCTGCGCATGGTCCATCGCGGCGGACGCGCCATCGATCCGCAGCTGGCGCTGGAGGCCTGGTCGGAGGCCGATCCGCTGAACGATCGCGAGCGGCAGGTGCTGCGCCTGGCGGGCGAGGGACAGTCGGCCAACGACATCGCCACCCAGCTCAACCTGTCGCATGGCACCGTGCGCAACTACTTGTCCGAGGCCATCGGCAAGCTCGGCGCCGCCAATCGCATCGAGGCCTATCGTCTGGCCCGGCAGAAGGGTTGGCTGTAGCCGGCGCGTTCGGGAGCAATCGCGGGCGCGCCTTGTCCTGGCCTCGCCACGCCCCCGACCGAGGGGCCGCCGCGAGTTTTGCGCGATAATGGCCTATTCGACGCCAGTATCCCGCCGTGAAGAAGACCGATTTCGATTTTGAATTGCCGCCCGAGCTGATTGCGCAGGCACCGCTGTCCGAGCGTTCGGCCAGCCGCCTGCTGGTGCTCGACGTGGATGCGCAGTTGCGCCAGGACCGCATGTTCCGCGAACTGCCGGCCTTCCTGCGCGAGGGCGACCTGCTGGTGTTCAATGACACGCGCGTGCTGCCTGCGCGCCTGTACGGTCGCAAGGACACCGGCGGTCAGGTGGAAATCCTGATCGAGCGCGTCACCGGTGCGCACGAAGCCACAGTGCAGCTGGGGGTGAGCAAGAAGCCGAAAGAGGGTGGCCGCATCGAGCTGGCTGATGGCAGCCATGCCGTGGTGCTGGGACGCGATAACTCATTCTTCCGTCTGCACTTCGAATCGCCCGAACCGCTGGAGCGGCTGCTGCTGAAACTCGGCGAAATGCCGCTGCCGCCGTATATCGAACGCCACGCCGATACCAGCGACATGGAGCGCTACCAGACAGTGTTCGCGCGCGAGCCGGGTGCGGTGGCGGCGCCCACGGCCGGCCTGCATTTCGATGAGGCGATGCTGGCGACGCTGCGCGAGCGCGGCATCCAGTTTGGCTACGTGACCCTGCACGTGGGCGCGGGCACGTTCCAGCCGATACGTGCCGATGACATCAAGGATCACCAGATGCATCGCGAGTGGCTCAACGTGGGCGCGAGCCTGGTGGAGCAGATCCGCCGCACGCGTGCGGCCGGCGGTCGCGTGATCGCGGTAGGCACCACCGTGGTGCGTGCGCTGGAGAGCGCGGTGCGCGACGGCGAACTGCAGCCGTTCGCGGGGGAAACGCAGATCTTCATTTTCCCGGGCTACAAGTTCAGCAGCATCGACGGCTTGCTGACCAACTTCCACCTGCCGCAATCGACCCTGCTGATGCTGGTGTCGGCGCTGGCGGGGCGCGACTTCATGCTGGGCTCGTATCGGCATGCGGTGGAACAGAAGTACCGGTTTTTCTCCTACGGCGATGCGATGTTGATTTTGCCCAAGGGCTGAAAGACAGAAACCCTCACCTGTGGGAGCGCACCCTGTGCGCGACTGCCACGCCTGGGTGTACCGCTTCGTAGGCTTGTCGCGCACAGGGTGCGCTCCCACAGGGGGGCGTTTTCGGCCTCCAAAGCACGAAATCGCCGGACAGGCGATAATTCCCCCTATGACTTCCATGACTTTCGAACTCCAGGCCACCGACGGCGCGGCCCGCCGAGGCCGTCTCACGTTTGACCGCGGCACGGTGGAGACGCCGGCTTTCATGCCGGTCGGCACCTATGGCTCGGTCAAGGCGATGACTCCGCGGGACGTCCGCGAGATTGGCGCCGAGATCATCCTGGGCAACACCTTCCACCTGTATCTGCGCCCCGGTCTCGAGGTGGTGGAGCAGTTCGGCGGCCTGCACAAGTTCATCGGGTGGGACAAGCCGATCCTCACCGATTCCGGCGGTTTCCAGGTGTTCTCGCTGGCGCACAAGCGCAAGATCACCGAGGAGGGCGTGGCCTTCGCCTCGCCGGTGGATGGCTCCAAAGTGTTCCTGTCGCCCGAAGAGTCCATGCGCATCCAGAAGGTGCTGGATTCGGATATCGCGATGATTTTCGACGAGTGCACGCCGTATCCGGCTACGGAGAAGGTGGCGTCCACCTCGATGGAACTGAGCCTGCGTTGGGCTGAGCGTTCGCGCCGCGCGTTCGACGATCTGAAAAATCCCAATGCGCTGTTCGGCATCGTGCAGGGCAGCGTCTACGAAAACCTGCGCCGCCGCTCGGCGGAGGGTCTGGTGAACATCGGCTTCGATGGCTACGCCGTCGGCGGCCTCGCCGTGGGCGAGCCGGAGGCCGAGCGCAATCACGCGCTGGATTTCACGGTGCCCATGTTGCCAGCCGACAAGCCGCGCTACCTGATGGGCGTGGGCCGTCCAGAGGACATCGTGGAAGCGGTGCGCCGCGGCATCGATATGTTCGACTGCGTCATGCCCACCCGCAATGCACGCAATGGGTTCCTGTTCACCGCCGAAGGCACGCTGCGCATCCGCAACGCCAAATTTGCGCTGGACACCCGCGTGATCGAGGAAGGCTGCGACTGCTACGCCTGCAGCAACGGCTTCAGCCGTGCCTACCTGCGGCATCTTGACCGCTGTAACGAGATCCTCGGCAGCCAGCTGGCCACCATGCACAACCTGCGGCATTACCAGCGGTTGATGGCGGGGCTGCGCGAGGCGATTGCGGCGGGGAAGCTGGAGGACTTCGTGGCGGAGTTCTATGCGCGCAGGGCGGGCGGCGTGGTGGCCTGAGCTTGAGGATGGCACGAACCTCGAGCCCGTCATCCGGGCGCAGGCCGGAATGACGGGCTAGCGGGGGGCCCTTTCGGGGAACCTTCCGACCCTCGCCCCGGTCCAGCCCTTGCAATCCACGCCCCGCGACGCCAGAACCCTTCACGGGCGGGCCTTGCAGCGCATGCAGGGGCCGGGGGCGCGTGGCATAATCCACGATCTTTTATCAGGTGTTGTCAGAAAACTCTGGCAATACCGCTACTTGCGAGACGAGCTGATGACTTTTCCGATGTCCTATGTGATTGCCCAGGCCGCTCCCGCAGCCGCTCCGGGGGGAAATCCCCTGATGAGCCTGGCCCTGCCGATCCTGCTGCTGGTGGTCATGTTCTTCGTCATGATCCGCCCGCAGATGAAGCGTCAGAAGGAACACCGCGCCATGCTGACGGCCCTGTCCAAGGGTGACGAAGTGGTCACCAACGGCGGTATTGCCGGCAAGGTCGAAGAGATTGGTGAGAGTTTCATCACGGTCGAAATCGCTCCGAACGTGAAGATCAAGGTGCAGAAGGGCGCCGTGCAGCAGGTCCTGCCCAAGGGCTCGCTGAAGTCGTCCTGACGACTTGCCGGAGCGGAGGGGCTCCGGTCCACCGAAGCATTGCTCGCCACGGCTGCCTCAGCCGTGGCTTTTGACGGATTCAAGGCATGAGTGATTTTCCACGCTGGAAATATGCGCTGGTCGCCATCGTATTGGTGCTCGGTATTGTTTACGCGTTGCCCAATGTGTTCTTGCCGGTGCCTGCCGTGCAGATCACGGCCAACCGCAACGGGACGGTTGACCAGTCGATCGAACAGAAGGTGGTCGACGCGCTGAAGAAAGCCAACGTCGCCACGACCGGCGTCGAGCTCAATGGCGATCACCTGCTCGCCAGCTTCGCCAATGCCGACGTGCAGAAGAGCGCAGCCGATGCCATCAAGGCCTCGCTGGGCGATGACTACACGGTGGCGTTCAACCTGAAGTCGACGGTGCCGCATTGGCTGACGTCCATCGGCGCCAAGTCGATGCCGCTGGGCCTGGACCTTCAGGGCGGCGTGCACTTCCTCATGGAGGTCGATCAGAACGATGTGATCGACAAGCAGGAAACGCGTTACGCGGACGACATCCGTAGCCTGCTGCGCGAAAAGAACATCCGCTACGACTCGGTCGTGCGCAACCCGCAGCGCGGGCAGGGCGTGTCGGTGGTGCTCAAGTCCGCCGCCGACCGCA
Source organism: Dyella sp. 01N36 (assembly GCF_056399745.1). Classification (NCBI taxonomy): domain Bacteria; kingdom Pseudomonadati; phylum Pseudomonadota; class Gammaproteobacteria; order Lysobacterales; family Rhodanobacteraceae; genus Dyella; species Dyella sp. 01N36. Next base: position 8,773 of record NZ_JBFTRY010000045.1, on the reverse strand, counting down.
CCGCTGCCGGCAACGCCATCACGGCGGACTATCCCGATCTGGCCGTGACGGACGGCAACGCCACCGGCGATCGTTTCCCGCTGAACGCGGCGGTGCGTCCGGACAAGGCGCGTGAGCTGTCGCTCAACACCATCCGCCAGAACCTGGGCACGCTGCGCAACCGCATCAACGCGCTGGGTGTGTCCGAGCCGATCATCCAGCAGCAGGGCGACAGCCGCATCGTGGTCGAGCTGGCCGGCGTGCAGGATACGGCCGAGGCGAAGAAGCTGATCGGCGCCGTGGCGACCCTGGAATACCGCTCAGGCTACGGCACGCCGCAGCAGGCGGTGGACGCTGCCCGCACCGGCATCGTTCCGCCCGACGCGCGCCTGTACAAGGATCGCGATGGCCGTCCGTATCTGCTGAGCAAGAACATCATCGTCACCGGCGATCAGCTGGTGGATGCTTCGTCCAGCTTCGACCAGCAGAGCGGCAGCCCGGCAGTGTCGGTGACGCTCAATGCGGCCGGCGCCAAGAAGATGCTCGACTTCACCACCAGCAACGTCGGCAAGCCGATGGGCGTGGTGTACGTGGAGCGCGTGGTCGACACCAAGGTGGTCGACGGCAAGGAAGTGCGCACGCCGAAGGTCACGGAAGAAGTGATCAACTACGCCACCATCAACGGCGTGTTTGGCAAGAACTTCCAGACGACCGGTCTGCGCAGTCCCAAGGACGCCTCCGATCTCGCGCTGCTGCTCAAGGGTGGTTCGCTGGCGGCGCCTGTGGACATCGTCGAAGAGCGCGTGATCGGTCCCAGCCTGGGTCAGGACAACATCCAGAAGGGTCTGCGCGCCGTGACGCTCGGCCTCGCCCTGGTGCTGCTGGCCGCTGCGTTCTACTACAAGCTGTTCGGTCTCGTGGCCGACGTGGCGCTGTTCTTCAACCTGGTGATCCTGATTGCCGTGATGTCGGCGGTCGGCGTGACGCTGACCATGCCGGGCATCGCCGGTATCGTGCTGACGCTGGGTATGGCGATCGACGCGAACGTGCTGATCTGCGAACGCATCCGTGAAGAACTGCGTAACGGCTCGTCGCCGCACGCGGCGATCCGCGCCGGTTACGACAAGGCGTGGGCCACCATTCTCGACGCCAACGTTACCCACCTTATTGCCGCACTCGCGCTGACCACGATGGGCTCGGGCCCGATCAAGGGCTTCGGCGTGACGCTGCTGATCGGTATCCTGACCTCGATGTTCACCTCGGTCACCGTGACGCACGCGATCACCGCGCTGATCCATGGTCATCGCAAGCTCAAGACGCTGTCGGTCTGAGGAATAAACACAAATGGAAATCTTCAACCACAACGCCAACGTGAACTTCCTCGGCATGAGGAAGTTCAGCGTGGGTATCGCGATCTTGCTGATGATTGCCTCCATCGCGCTGATCACGGTCAAGGGACTCAACTACGGTCTGGACTTCACCGGCGGCGTGTCCATGGTGATGGACTACGACAACGCGGTGCAGGTCGGCGAAGTACGCGACGCGCTCGAAAAGGGCGGCATGGAGCATGCGCTGGTGCAGAGCCTGGGCGGCACCAAGGAAGTGTCCATTCGCCTGCAGCCGAAGGACGATCCGAACTCCGGCGTCGCCAACGGCGGCAAGGTGAACCTGGACAAGATCGCCGACGACGTCACCAAGGCCCTGCAGGCCGCGCGTCCGGATGCCAAACTCAAGAGCCGCGACTACGTCGGCTCCGCCGTAGGCGAAGAGCTGCGCAGCGACGGCATCGTGGCTGCCATCGTGGTGGTGCTGGGCATCGGCTTGTACCTGGGTATCCGCTTCGAGTGGCGTTTCGCCGTGGCGGCCATCGCCACCGAGGCCCACGATGCGCTGGTGACGGTCGGCATCTTCGCGTTGACGCAGCGCGAGTTCGACCTGACCGTGCTTGCCTCGGTGCTGGCGGTGATCGGTTACTCGATCAACGACAAGGTGGTGGTGTTCGACCGCGTGCGTGAACTTTTCCGCCTGGCCCGCAAGGCCGAGCCGGAAGAGATCCTCAACCGTTCGATCAACAACACGCTGTCGCGTACCATCATCACCGCGCTGTTCACCGGCATCACCATGGCCGCGCTGTACTTCTTCGGCGGCCCGGCTGTGCACGGCTTCGCCATCACCATGCTGATCGGTATTTTGGTGGGTACGCTCTCCTCGATCTTCGTGGCGAGCCCGATCCTGCTGTGGCTGGGCGTGTCCAAGCAGGACCTGATGCCCAGGACCAAGGAAAACCCGGAGCTGGCGCGTCGTCCGTAACTGGCTCGCTGCTTTCGCTGAGAAGAGGCCCGGGGATTCCCGGGCCTTTTTCTTTGTGTGACTTCCAGGCTGGCCCATGTGCGTGCAGGACTTCCCCGATTGAAGGTCGCCTGCACCGAACACTAGGATGGGCCAACACTGTCTCGGCCCTCTCGCATGTTTCGCGCTCCGAACCTCTGGAATGAATTCTTTGCGATCGCGCTGAGGCAACCCAGGCCAAGCGCCAAGGTGGCGGCAACGTTTCCGGAAGTCCGACGTTTCAGTACGTCGAATGGACCGGTCAGCAGCGTTGTGGTTCCCATCATGATCATCGGACTGCTTGGCGACATCCCGCTTTCATGGGTGCTGGTGTCGCTCTCCCACCCCGCCCATCCATGGTTGATCCATGGCATCGTTTTTATCGCCGGGCTGTATGCGGTCGGCTGGGCATTGGCGGTGCGCAGCACAAGCTGCTCGATTCCCCATGCAATCGATGAGCACGCGCTGTGGCTAGGTGGTGGCATCCATTACGGCGGGAACATCCCGCGATCTTCCATTCGCCGCGTCCTTGCGTTCCACGAATCTCGTCAGGCCTGGGCGGGGGGCCATCAAGTTCCGCTGAGCGATGTGCTGGTAGTCAGTCGACCCGATGCTCCCAACGTGGCAATAGAACTTGAGGAATCGGCCATGACCCAGGTGCGTTTGAGCCGTAAAGGGAAGGACGTTGCTGCACGCCGCTGGATCCTGCTGTACGTGGACCGCCCCGGCGAGTTTGCGACGGCAGCATCCTGAGTGGAGTCGCTGCGGGGACACGGCGAGGCAGATATCTAAGCGGTCTCAGTGGAGGCCTGAACTCCGGAAACACCGGCCGAAGTTTCTTCCACAGCATGCGCCGGCTGCAGCACATGATGGGCCAACCCATGCAGATCCAGTTGATCCACCGGTATTGGGCGGTAGTCGGGGCCGAAGGCCACCTCGCCAAACTTCCATCCCGATGGCCGACGCACCGCGCCCCAAAAACGCTTGGCCGCGTTCCAGTGCAAGCCAACCAGGCCATGGTTGTTGTCGTCGTCCACCATCGGATCGCCCACGCCGGTGGGACGCAGCGGTTCGTTGTACAGCGCGGTGCCGAACAGCACATCCCAGATCGAGAAGACCTGGCCGAAGTTGCAGTTGTGCAGTGTCGGACGAGTGGGGTCGACCAGCATGTGGTGAAGGCGGTGGAACTTCGGTGACACGAATACGCGGTTGAAGACCGGGCCGAACGCGATGCGCACATTGGCGTGCGAGAAGTTCTGCACCAGTTCGCCCATCAGCACCAGCCAGGCGAACTGCTCGGGCTCCACGCCCATCACGATGCCCACGCTGGCGAGGATCATCGACTGGATGAAGCCGTCGATCAGGCTGCCGCGATCATTCGTCCAGCAGCTCATCTGGCGCGTGCTGTGGTGCATGCTGTGCAGCGCCCACCACCACGGCAGCGCGTGCTGCAGGCGGTGCATCCAGTAGTACACCAGGTCGTAGATCACGTAGTAGCAGCCGAACAACAGCCACGGATGCTGTTTCAGCCACGGCACCCAGTGCGTGATGGCGAGCGGCGAGGCGCTGGCGTCGCCGGGGCCGGTGTCCGGTCCGCCAAAGTAAGTGGCGATGGGCGTGAGGATGAGATAGCTGAAGATCGGAAAAATGCCGACCAGCATCAACACGGTGTACTGGAAGTCGACCTTGGTGAGCTTGCGATGTTCCCATCGTTCCGCCGGCACGACGCTTTCCAGCGGCCGGAAGATCAGGCCGATCACACAGAGCTGGAAGGCTGCGATCAGCAGCGAGCCGGAGATGTCGTTCGGATCGCCGGCGAGGCCTTCCAGGTGCAGGAACTGCAGCACTGGCAGTACACCGTGGCTGGCGAACCAGCTGACCAGATGGGACCACAGTTCGGACATCGTCGACACCTTGCGAGATAACGTGTCGGTCCTGCAGGCGGGGAGCGGAGCGGGCGCTACAGAACCGGGCAGTTCAGGATACCGCCGGCTGCCGGCCGCATCCATCCGGCAGGATTTTGCGGCAAGCCACCTTTCGCTTAGCTGCCGCGCAAATGCGCGTCCAGCTCCGCCAATTGCGCCGGATTGCCCAGGTTGCGCCAGAAGCCGTCGTAGCATTCCCCGCTGAGCTGGTCGGCACGCATGGCTTGTTGATACAGCGGCAGCAATTTGAAGCGACCGGGTGCGTGCCCGCGCAGGAATTCAGGGCGGTAGACGCCGATATTGCCGAAGGTGAGCCGCTCGCCTGAACCGTCTTCGTGGAGCTGGCCGTGATCCAGCACGAAATCGCCCGTGGCATGCCAGTCAGGATTGGGCACCATCACCAGGTGTGCCAGGCCCGATGGCTCAAGCGGCAGCGCGGCATAGTCGTAGTCGCTGTAGATATCCGCGCTGACGGCGATAAACGGCTCGGGTCCCAGCAAGGGCAGTGCGTTGAGCATGCCGCCGCCGGTTTCCAGCGGTGTGGGACCTTCGTAGGCGTAGCGGATGCGCAGGCCCCAGCGCGAACCATCACCGAGCACATCGGGAAATTGGTCCGCCAGGTGCGAGGTGTTGATCACCACGTAGCGCACATCAATGGCAGCCAGTTTTTCCAGATGCCATTCGATCAGGCGCTTGCCGCCCACTCCCAGCAAAGGCTTGGGCGTGTGATCAGTGAGTGGACGCATCCGTTCGCCGAGGCCGGCGGCGAAAATCATGGCGTGTCTCATGCGGCGGCCACCTGGGTAAGGTCGCGACCTTCCGCATGCTGCTTCAGCAGCGCCACGAAGTCCGCCAGTTCGGGATAACGCTCTGCCACCGACACCACGTAGTGATACACGCGCGGCACGTCGGCGAGGTAGCCGGGCTTTCCATCGCGATACCACAGGCGATAGAACTGGCCGAGCACGCGGATATGGCGATGCAGGCCAGTGAGATCGAACCAGCGCAGGAAACGCTTGCCGTCGATCTTTTCATCGATCACGCCAGCTGCGAGCAGGCGCTGCCGATACGACTCTACCCAGCCCTCCACACGTTCGCGTGGCCATACGACGTAGGCATCGCGCAGCAGCGAGGCGAGGTCGTAAGTGATCGGGCCGGACAGCGCCCCCTGGAAATCGATGATGCCGGGATTGTTCTGGTCGACGATGAGCAGGTTGCGGCTGTGATAGTCGCGATGCACGAATCGACGCGGCTGTTCCAGCGAATTGCGGATAATCACGCTGAACGCGGCTTCGAGCACATCCCATTCGTCGCAGGTGGGCGTGTAACCGAGGTGTTTGCCGAGAAACCATTCCGGCATCACTTCCAATCCGCTTACCAGGCGTGCGTGATCGAACAGCGGCAGATCGGCGTGATCCATGCGTGTCTGCATCAACAACAACGCATCCATGGCGTCGCCGTAGAGGCGATCGGCGCTGTCGTCGTTCAAGGCGGGTAGGTAGAGCTGCGTGCCGAGGTCTTCGATCAGCAGGAAGCCCTGCTCCAGATCCTTCGCGTGCACCGCCGGCACATGCAAACCCGCGTCGGCAAGTCGTTGGCCGATGGCCAGCCACGGGCGAGGGTCTTCCTGCGCGATCGGTGAATCCATCACCACCCAGCTTTTGCCGCCGTGCTGCGTGCGCCAGTAGCTGCGAAAGCTGGCGTCCGACGAGGCCGATTCGAGGGTGAGCGTGGGGTCGCCAAGGGCGGAGCGAGTCCAGGCGAGGCGGGCGGCGGCGCGGTCGGGAACGGTGGTCATGGTCGGCTGGACGTGGCGATGAGAGAAGCTTAGCGGGTATTCGCCTCATCTTGCCGGGAGCCAGAGCAGGGCTGAAATCTACCGTGGGAAATCTACTGTGGGAGCGCACCCTGTGCGCGACGAACTTACGGAGCGGCACATCCGTGCGCCGCGTCGCGCACAGGGTGCGCTCCCACAGATGAGCGAACCCCTCTGCCCAAAAGGAAAGAGGGGATGAGAGAGCGCACTCACGACAGGTTGTACGCCTTCTCCTCGTGCAACGAGAGATCCAGGCCAACCTGCTCCTGCTCATCGTCCACACGCAGCCCAATAGTCCAGTCAATCAACTTCAGGATAAGCAGACTCAACACGGCGCTCCACACCACCGTAAAGCCCACGCCTTTGGCCTGTATCCACAACTGCCCGAACAGCGATTCCACCGTGCCGAAGCCGCCGAGCTTGGGCGAGGCCAGCGGGCCGGTGAGCAGGGCGCCGATGATGCCGGCGATGGCGTGTACGCCGAACACATCCAGCGAGTCGTCATAGCCGAACTTGTGCTTGAGGCGCGTGGCGCTGAAGAAACAGACGACGCCCGCAATCAGGCCCAGCACCAGCGCGCCGCCGGGCCCGGCCGTGCCAGCGGCAGGCGTGACAGCAACAAGCCCCGCAACCGCGCCAGAAACAATGCCCAGTACGCTGGGCCGCCCATGCACGATCCATTCGATCGCCAGCCAGCCCAGTGCGGCGGCGGCGGTGGCGACCTGCGTCACCAGCATCGCCATGCCGGCGCTGCCGTTGGCGGCCACGGCCGAGCCGGCGTTGAAGCCGAACCAGCCCAGCCACAGCAGGCTGGCGCCCACCACGGTGTAACCCAGGTTGTGCGGCGGCATCGGCACGTTGGGATAACCGCGGCGCTTGCCAATCACCAGGCAGGCCACCAGGCCCGCGATGCCCGCGTTGATGTGCACCACCGTACCGCCGGCGAAATCGAGCACGCCCAGATCGCCGAGGAAGGAACCCGGTCCGCTCCACACCATATGCGCCACCGGCAGGTAGACGATGGTCAGCCACAGGCCGCTGAACCACAGCAGCGCGCTGAACTTCATGCGTTCGGCGAAGGCGCCGATGATGAGGGCGGGCGTGATGATCGCGAAGGTCAGCTGGAACATCACGAACACGCTTTCGGGCACGGTCTGATAGCGCGAGTCAGGTTTCAAGCCCGCAAGAAACACGCGATCGAGTCCACCGATGAAGGAGTGCAGGTTGGTCACGCCAGCCTGCATGCCTTCCGTGCTGAAGGCCAGCGAGTAGCCATAGACCATCCACAGCACCGACACCATCGCGGTGATGGCGAAGCACTGCATCAAGACCGACAGCAGGTTCTTCGCACGCACCATGCCGCCGTAGAAGAGCGCGAGCCCCGGAAGCGTCATCAGCAGCACCAGCGCGGTGGCGGTGAGCATCCACGCGGTATCGCCGCTGTCGATATGGGTGGGCGCGGCGGTGGTCTGTGCCCAGGCAGATGAGGTGGCCAGGAGACCGAGGAGAGCGAGCAGGGGGCATGAGGTCTTCAGGTCAAAGCGCATCGACGTCGACCTCCTGCGTGCGAATGCGGATGGCCTGTTCCAGCTCGCTCACGAACACCTTGCCGTCGCCGATCTTGCCGGTGCGCGCGGCGGCGACGATGGCCTCCACCGCCCGGTCGAGCTGCTCGTCGGCCACGGCCACCTCAAGCTTGAGCTTGGGCAGGAAATCCACCACGTACTCCGCACCCCGGTACAGCTCGGTATGCCCGTGTTGGCGGCCAAACCCCTTCACCTCGGTGACGGTCATGCCCGTCACTCCCACCTCGGTCAGCGCCTGGCGGACATCGTCCAGCGTGAACGGTTTGATGATGGCCGTAATCCACTTCATCCCCAACGCTCCCCGTACGGTAGATATGTCGCGGTGCAGCAGGATGTGTGCCATGGGCGGTGTGCGGCCGCCCATGATTCCTCATCGTCATTCCAGCGAAAGCTGAATTCCAGCGACTTTCAATGGGTTGGAGGAGAGGCAAAGCCACTGGATCCCCGCTTTCGCAGGGATGTCGGTGCGGGAAGGGGGATGTTTTCGTAAGCCGGCCGCGTGACCTTGCCCGAAAAGGGGGCGTTCTCCCCAGGACAAATCCCGCTTTTGGTGCATTGCCGCGGTTTGACCCCACCGGCATTAATCAGTACCATTTTGGTACCGATTCCCCGCAGTCTCTCTGGCCGATTCCCCCATGCTCCGCGTCAGCCGACTCACCGACTACGCCACCGTGGTGATGACCTGCATCGCCGCCCATCCTGACGACGTGCTCAGCACGGCGCAGATCGCCGACGAGGCGCGCCTGGAGCTGCCCACCGTGAGCAAGCTGCTCAAGTCGCTGGGTCATGCGGGTCTGGTGGAGTCCTTTCGCGGCGTCAACGGCGGCTACCGCCTGGCGCGCCCGGCGGATGACATCACCCTGGCCCAGATCGTGGAAGCGCTCGAAGGCCCCATCGGGATGACCGAATGCAGTCTTGCCGAAGGTCAGTGCGATCGTGAATCGCTCTGCGGCGTCCGCTCCAACTGGCAACACGTCAACAGCGTCGTGGATAGCGCGCTGCGTGCAGTCAGCCTGTCCGACATGCTCAAACCACCCAGTCGTCGTATCGACGCCAACCTGATCGGATGACCGCCAGGCCATCCATGACGAACGCCCACGACGACACGAAGAACACCATGACCATCGAAACCACTGAAC
>NZ_JBFTRY010000044.1:0-21013 GCF_056399745.1 Dyella sp. 01N36 | reverse complement strand
TGGTAGAGCCGATTGCGCCCCACCATCCACAATGCGCCTGCACGATCGAACTGCATGCCGTCGATGTCGTGCAGGTCGGTGCGCACCACCTGGTCGCCGTGGGCATCGAAGCGGTAGAGCGTTCCGCCGTTCGCGGCCCATACGGCGCCGGTCGCGTCAGTGGCCATCGCGTAATTGGCCGCAGCGCCCAGCGTGATTTGTCCGGGCACCTGGAAGCTGTTGCGGTGGAAACTCACCAGGCCCAGGTTGGTGCCTGCCCATATCGTTCCTTCCATGTCTTCGACCAGGGGGACGACGCGTTCGGACACCAGGCCGCTGCTGCGCCCGATCAGTTCAGTGAGATCCTGCGCGCGCAGCGAGCGCCCGCTGGCAAGCGGCGCCAGCGATGCCACGCGATAGATACCGTTGCGGTCGACGCAGGTGCCCCAGAGATTGCCGTAACGGTCGAACAGCAGGCGATTGGCCCAGGCGAAATCCGTGTCGCCAGGAGCTTCGGTCGGTGTGCTGGTGGGATGCGTAGCGGTGAGGCCGGGCAGGGCGCGCGTGCCATGCAGATGATCGGAAAGCCACAACGTGCCGTCGGGCGCCTGCGCCACGATGGCGTACTTGGAGACCGCCTGGTCGGTGCGCTGGAAGCGATGCTCGCCCGGTCGCAGGAACATCAGCGCTTCGCCGGTGGTCACCCACAAGGTCCCGTCGCGGGACACCATGAGCCAGTCGGCGCGTTGCGCGGGATAGCTCCATGCCTCGCCCACGGTTTGCCATGCGCGGCCGTCGAAGCGGGCGAGTCCGCCTTCGGTGGCTGCCCACAGGACGCGGTCGTCGGTTTGCGCAAAAGCCAGCACCATGCCGGCGGGAAAATCCTTGCCGGCGCCATAGTGATGCAAGCGGCCGCCGCGCAGCATGCTGGCGCCACCGTAGTAGAAGCCGATCCACATCGAGCCGTCGGGCAGGGCGGTGAGCGCGGTGATGTTGTTTGAACGGAAGCGTTCACCGGGCAAGGGCTGGAAACGCTCGAAGCGAGAGCCGTCGAATCGATAGAGCCCGCTGCCTGTGCCCAGCCAAAGATAGCCGTCCTTGCCTTGGGCCATGGCCCAGATATCGGCAGGCGTGGTTGCCTCGGTGGTCCACAGGCGGCGGCGAAAGCCGGGCGAATCCTCAGCGTGCGCGCAGGCGGCGAACACCAGCCATAGCACCACGCCGGCCAGTACAGCACCACGACGCGCGAGTTCCCGCCATCCGAGCATCGTCATAGGTTTCCGTGGCTGGCGCGCAGGCGGCGAAATCCGGCTGCGACAGGCGCAGCATATCGCCGCACGTGGCGCGGCCATAGGTGTCGCGCAATGAACACAGAATCACCCGATCGGGCATTGATCGGCACCGCGCATTGCAGGCTATAGTTGAAACTGCAAGCCCGGACAGATCTCCCGCAGCCGTCCTGGGAGGCGCGAGCAGCCACGTGTCGAGGGACCATATCGTGACAGTTGATGCGACACGCATCCGGGTCCTGATTGCGGACGATCACCCGATCATGCGCGATGGCATCGTTGCGGCCATCGAGAGTGCGCAGGACATGGAGGTGGTGGGGCAGGCCGCCGACGGGGCGGAAGCGATCGTGCGCTATCGCGAACTGCATCCGGACGTGGCGCTGATCGATCTGCAGATGCCGGGCGTGGATGGGCTCCAGGCCATTTCCACCTTGGGCGGCGAATTTCCGGATGCGCGCATCATCGTGTTGACCTCGTATCCCGGTGATGCGCGCGTGAAGCGTGCACTCACCTTCGGCGCAAACGCCTATCTGCTGAAGACGGCTACGCGCGACGAGATCCTGGCCGGCATCCGCACCGTGATGGCGGGTCGTCGCGTGATGGCCGCGGAAGTGGCCGGGGATATTGCCTCCCACGCCTGGGCGGAAATGCTCAGCGACCGTGAGCTCGCCGTGCTGCGTTTGGTGGCCACGGGGCATACCAACCGGCGCATCGCCGACATCCTGTGCGTATCCGAAGACACCGTGAAAGCGCGCCTGAAGAACATCATGATCAAGCTGGGCGCGCTCGACCGCACGCATGCGGTCACCCTGGCGCGCAATCGGGGTTTCTTCGACAACTGAAGTGGTGACACGCACGAAACAGTGCGTGCCTGCGATGGTCCGGGACGTACGCGCTTACCTGATTGGGTAGCCCACTTTTGCCGCGATTGGGGTATTCATCGACTGCCCGATGAGAACAATGGGTGTAGGGCGGAAGTCATCCGTTCGCCCGCGCCATGTCGAACGTCATCTCATCCCACGCCCCGCCGCACTGGAGTATCCCCCATGTCTCTCAACGCGACCCCCACGCCTGGCAAACAGTTGATCAATCCGACGGATCACGCCTTGATCCTGATCGACTTCCAGTCGCAGATGTCCTTTGCCACGCATTCCATCGACGCCATCGTGTTGCGCAACAACGCCGCCTTGATCTCGCATGCGGCGGCAAGCTTCAAGGTGCCGACCATCCTCACCACGGTGGCGGAGAAGAGCTTCTCAGGCCCGATGTTCAGCGAGATCACCGACGCATTCCCGGGCCAGGCTCTGCTGGACCGCACTTCCATGAATACCTGGGAAGACGCGGCCGTAGTCAAGCGCGTCAACGAGATCGGCAAGAAGCGCCTGGTGCTGGCGGGTTTGTGGACCTCCGTGTGCATCGTCGGTCCGACGCTGTCGGCGCTCGATCAGGGTTTCGAGATCTACGTGATCGCCGATGCCTGCGGCGACGTTTCGACCGAGGCACACAACCGTGCCATGGAGCGCATGATCCAGGCAGGCGCGCGGCCGATGACCTCGCTGCAATACCTGCTGGAACTCCAGCGCGACTGGGCGCGTGCCGAGACGTACGACAGCACCACCGGCATCGCCAAGCATTTCGGTGGTTCGTATGGCCTGGGCGTGATCTACGCCAAGACCATGTTCGGTGCACACGAAGGTTGATCGTCGTCGTTGTCCTGGAGCATGGCCATGAAAATCTATCTGATATCGCTTGCTGCCGGCATCCTGGTCGGCGTCATCTACGGCTTGCTGCAGGTTCGTTCGCCAGCGCCGCCCTTGGTGGCTCTGGTGGGTCTGTTGGGCATCCTGCTGGGTGAGCAGGCGCCGCCGCTGGTGAAGACCTTCATGCATCGCCAGGCGACGACAACCGCCTGGCTGCACAATCAGGTGAAGCCGCATATGTGCGGCGAGTTGCCAACCGCGGACAATGCCGGCAACAGGCCCGCCAAGAAGGAGCTGCAGTCATGACGGCCGTCGACAAGTCGCCTGACCTGATCCTTCACGGCGGTCGTTTCACCACGCTCGATTGGGGCCAACCCGAAGCCGAAGCCGTGGCGATCGCCGATGGCCGCTTCGTGGCCGTGGGGCGTGCTGCCGAGATCATGCCGCTGGCCGGCTCGCGCACGCGCGTGATCGATCTCAAAGGACAGCGCGTGCTGCCGGGCCTGATCGACAACCACCTGCACATCATTCGTGGCGGCCTCAACTACAACCTGGAGTTGCGCTGGGACGGCGTGCGTTCGCTGGCGGATGCGATGGCCATGCTCAAGCAGCAGGTGGCGAKCACGCCSGCGCCGCAATGGGTGCGCGTGGTCGGCGGSTTCACCGAACACCAGTTCGCTGAGAAGCGGCTGCCGACCATCGACGAGCTCAATGCGGTGGCGCCGGATACGCMGGTATTCCTGCTGCATTTGTACGACCGGGCCATCTTGAATGGCGCGGCGCTGCGGGCCGTCGGCTATACCAAGGACACGCCCGAACCGCCTGGCGGGCAGATCGTACGCGATGGCGCGGGCAATCCCACMGGGTTGCTGCTGGCCAAGCCGAACGCGGCCATTCTCTATGCGACTTTGGCGAAGGGCCCCAAGTTGCCGTTCGACTACCAGCTCAATTCCACGCGGCACTTCATGCGCGAATTGAATCGCCTGGGCGTGACGGGCGCCATCGATGCGGGCGGTGGCTTCCAGAATTATCCCGAGGATTACGCTGTCATCGAAAAGCTGGCGTCGGAAAATCAGCTCACCATCCGCCTTGCTTACAACCTGTTCACCCAAAAGCCCAAACAGGAAAAGGACGATTTTCTCCGCTGGACGAGCACGTCAAAGTACAAACAGGGCGACGACTACTTTCGCCACAACGGCGCCGGTGAAATGCTGGTGTTCTCGGCCGCGGATTTCGAGGACTTCCGGCAGCCACGCCCCGACATGCCAGCCGAGATGGAGGGCGACCTGGAGGAAGTGGTTCGCGTGCTCGCCGAAAACCGCTGGCCGTGGCGCATGCATGCAACTTACGACGAAACCATCAGTCGCGCGCTGGATGTGTTCGAAAAGGTCAATCGCGATATTCCGCTGCAAGGGCTCAATTGGTTCTTCGATCATGCGGAGACCATTTCGGAACGCTCCATCGACCGCATCGCCGCACTCGGCGGTGGCGTTGCCGTGCAGCACCGCATGGCTTACCAGGGCGAGTATTTCGTCGAGCGCTACGGTCCGGGCGCCGCGCAGGCAACACCGCCGGTGAAACGCATGCTGGAGAAAGGGCTGCGCACTTCGGCGGGTACAGATGCCACGCGCGTGGCGTCTTATAACCCGTGGGTGTCGCTGGCGTGGCTGGTGACCGGCAGGACCGTCGGCGRCCTCGCGCTGTATCCGCGCAGCAATTGCCTGGATCGCGACACGGCTCTGCGCATGTGGACGCAGAACGTCACCTGGTTCTCCAACGAGGAGGGCAAGAAGGGTCAGATCAAAGTAGGGCAGCTGGCCGACCTGATCGTGCCGGATCGCGATTTCTTTGCCTGCCCCGAGGACGATATTGCCGATACGACCTCGCTGCTTACCATCGTGGGCGGCCGCGTGGTCTACGGCAGCGGCGACTACGCATCGCTCGAAGAGGGGGCGGTGCCGGCCGCCATGCCGGACTGGTCGCCGGTGCGCACTTATGGCGGCTATGGCGCATGGGCGCAGCAACGCCAGGCGCAGCCGGCGATGACGCAGGCCGCGTGTGGCTGCAACCACGGTTGCGGCGTGCATGGGCACGATCATGCCAACGCATGGTCCAGCCGCTTGCCGGTGTCTGATCTGAAATCCTTCTGGGGCGCGCTAGGTTGCGCGTGCTGGGCGGTGTAGCCATGCGGGCTTTTTTGACATCCACCCATTGGGCCGAGCGACTCGGTGCTCCGTGGGTACGCTGGCTGGCCTTGCTGGGGCTTTGCGCGGCCTACCTGCAGGGCGGTTTGCAGAAGCTCTGGGGCTTCGACGCCGCCGTAGCTGAAACGGCGCACTTTGGCATGACGCCCGCCGGGCCGATCACCGTCGCCGTGATCGTACTGGAGCTCGGTGCCTCGCTGGCCATACTTTCAGGTAAGGGGCGTTGGCTGGGCGCCTTGTTGCTGGCCGTCTTCACGCTGGCTGCAACCTTTATCGCCAATCGTTTCTGGTCCGTGCCCGAGGCGGAACGATTTGGCGTGACGAACGCTTTTTTTGAACACCTCGGATTGGTCGGCGGGTTCCTGCTCGTCGCGTGGTACGACCTGCGCGAACGTGCAACGCTGGCCGCGGCACACTCTCATCCCTGAACTCCCAAGGACTTTCCCCATGCGCATCGGTTCTAGATTGTTGGCTTTCGCCCTGGGTTTCAGCATGGTGGCTGCGGTATCGCCGCCGGTCGTCGCCAAGGAGGCGCCGGTCACGCCGATGGTGGCGGTGGGTTCGCAGTACGACACCACCCACGTCTATGTGGCACCGGCCGACGTTGACGCCTTCGTCGATAGTTTTCTCGCCACGTTTGGCGGCCAGAGCACCAAGCAAGGCATCGCCACCGTCACGCCCACGCCCAGCAGCACCAGCACGCAGTTGCTGCAGACGCCGGTGGGCACGGTGTCGTTGTTTGGTTTCCGCACGCCGGTTCCGCATCCGTTCGGCGCCGAACGCACCGGCTATCTGGTGACCGATCTCGATGTGGCGGTCAAAGCCGCACGCGCAGCCGGCGCCGACGTGATCGTGCAGATCTTTCCCGATCCCATCGGCCGCGACGCGGTGATCCAGTGGCCCGGTGGCGTCAACATGCAGTTGTACTGGCACACCACGCCGCCGAACTACGCGGCGTTTCAGACGGTGCCGRAAAATCGCGTGTATGTGTCGCCGGATCGCGTCGATGCCTTCGTCAAGAGCTTCGTGACGTTCTCGCACGGCAAGGTGGCGTCCGATGAGGCCAAGGCGCCTGGCGTGGAGATCGGTCGTACGGGCGACACGTTCCGTCGCGTGCGTATCGAATCCACCTTCGGCAAGATGACTGTATTCGTCACCGACGGCCATTTGCCCTATCCCTATGGGCACGAGATGACCGGTTACGAAGTGGGCAACCTGTCCGACACCTTGAGCAAGGCCAAGGCGCATGGCGCGAAGGTGCTGGTCGAGCCATTCACCAGTGAGGGTCGCGAGTCCGCGATGGTGGCATTCCCGGGTGGCTATGTGGCCGAGATCCACGCCGCCGGTCATTGAGGCCATGCCTCGAACAGGAAGCTTGCGCACGGGGGCCAGTGGGGCTCCCGTGCGCGTCTTGCTGGCAGGTGCGCTGTGCTGCACGGGCTACGCATCGACCAGTAGCGCACAGGAGGTGAGTGCGGACTCCACTCAGGCCACGCCCGTGCAGAGCGCCGCGGAGCGGCCCGCCTTGCGCAGCAACCGCTGGCAGGAAGACTGGTCCGTGTTGGCCGATCCCGCGTTGCGCACGCAATGGGGCGACGCGTTGAAGTACTGGTCGCTCAGTGCGGACGATCCCAAGACCTATCTCTCGTTCGGCGTGACGTTGCGTGAGCGGACGGAATGGTCGGACGCCGCGAGCTTCGGCATAGGCGGGAGTCCGAACAATACCTATCTGTTGCAGCGCTTCCAGCTGCACGCCGATCTGCACTTTGCCAGCTACTGGCAGGCCTTCGTGCAGTTTGAGGATGCGCGCACGGTGAACAAGCAGGTGATCGGTGGCGCCGATCGCAATCCCTGGGATTTGCGACTCGCCTTTGTCGCCTATGTCCGGACCTTTGCCGATGGCACCTTCAAGGCGCGCGTGGGCCGTCAGGATTTCGCGTTCGACCTGCAGCGCTTCGTCTCGTTGCGCGATGGACCGAACGTGCGCCAGTCGTTCGACGCCATCTGGGCGGACTGGGAAACGGGGCAGTGGCGTTTCATCGGTTTTCTGAGTCAGCCGGTGCAGTACAAGGACGAGCATCCGTTCGACGATACCTCCAACCGCCATTTCCGCTTCAACACTTTGCGCGTCGAGCGCCTGCTGTGGGGCAAGGACGAGTTGTCGGCATACTACGCGCTGTACAGCCGCGACAACGCACGTTACCTGGACGCCGTGGGCGAGGAGCGGCGCGATGTCTATGACGTGCGTTTCGCCGGGAACCAGTCGGGCGTCGACTGGGACCTGGAGGGCATGGCCCAGCGCGGTCACGTGGGTGCGAAGGACATCGATGCCTGGGGCACCGGCGCACGCGTGGGTTACACCTGGTCGATCCCCTGGTCGCCCCGACTCGGGCTGCAGGTCGATGCCGCCTCAGGCGATCGCCATCCCGGCGACGGCACACTGGGCACCTTCAATCCGCTGTTTCCCAATGGCTATTACTTCACCCTGGCCGGCTTCACGGGTTACACCAACCTGGTGCACGTGAAGCCCAGCGTGACCATCAAGCCGGCCAGCCGCTTCACGCTGATGGCGGCACTGGGTTTCCAGTGGCGGCAAACCACGGCCGATGCGATCTACGTGCAGCCCAATATTCCCTTGCCCGGCACGGCAGGACGGGGCGGCAGCTGGACGGGCGTGTATGGTCAGGTGCGCGCTGACTATGTCTTCAACGCCAACTTCACTGGCGCAGTGGAAGCTGTCCACTACGACGTGGGGCGGGCGATACGCATGGCCGGCGGACGCGACGGCGACTATGTCGGCGTCGAAGGAAAATTCATGTGGTGATGCGTTCAATGATCGAGCCTGATTCCGCCGGAGCGCAGTGGCATGGCTGAAAAATCCTGGTTGCCGACCATCCTCAGCGTGATGGCAGGCTATGTCGACACGGCAGGCTTTCTTGCGCTCCATGGCTTGTTCACCGCGCATGTGACGGGCAACTTCGTCACCATCGGCGCGGCGCTGGTCAATGGCACCTCCGGCATCGTGGCCAAGTTGCTCGCGCTGCCGGTGTTCTGCCTGTTCGTGATCGGGGCGCGGCTGTTGCGTTATCGCCTGATGGCCGTCGGGCAACCGGTGGTGCGTTCGTTGCTGGCGATCAATCTGGCTTTGTTCATCGTGGCCATGGTGCTGGCGATTCATTACGGGCCCTTTCCGCAAGGCGACACCTGGTCGGCCACATTGACCGGCATGACCCTGGTAGGCGCCATGGCTGTGCAGAACGCCTTGCATCGCGTGCACCTGGCCAGCTCGCCGCCATCGACGCTGATGACCGGCACCACCACGCAGATCATGCTGGATGTGGCCGACCGCATCTGCGGCGTGCCCGAGGATCAGAGGGCCGCCATCAACGACCGGCTGAGCCGCATGAGCTTCGCCGTGCTGGCTTTCGCCATCGGCTGCGCGGCCGGCGCGCTGCTGTATGCCTTCGGCAGCATGTGGTGTTTTGCCGTGCCGCCGCTGCTGGCGCTCGCTGCGCTGATGCGCCACGCCGACGCCACGCCGGCAGCGACATCGAAATGACATTTACCGGTCCATACTCTAAGGGATGCCTTGAACTACGCCGTACGCATAGATCAGGGCCTCCCTAGAGCCAACAGCGGAGTAATCTCAATGAGCAAGACTAGCAAGGCCAAGGGCGACACCGCGGCCGCCAAGACCCGTCAGAAGGCAGCGCTCAACACGCCTTCGGCACTGGGCGACAAGGCGACGCGCGACATCTCCGGCGAACTCAATGCACTGCTGGCCGACGTCCTGGCCCTGTACTTGAAGACCAAGAACTTCCACTGGCATATGTCCGGGCCGTATTTCCGCGACTACCA
Organism: Dyella sp. 01N36; assembly: GCF_056399745.1. Classification (NCBI taxonomy): domain Bacteria; kingdom Pseudomonadati; phylum Pseudomonadota; class Gammaproteobacteria; order Lysobacterales; family Rhodanobacteraceae; genus Dyella; species Dyella sp. 01N36. The sequence continues at coordinate 11,983 of NZ_JBFTRY010000044.1, read as the reverse complement.
CCTGCTGCTGGACGAACAGTCCGACCAGATCTACGCCACCGTGGACCCCATCGCAGAGCGCGTGCGCAAGCTGGGTGGCACCACCTTGAGGTCGCTGGGGCATGCCAAGCGCCTTGCCCGTCTGTCCGACAACGATGCGGACTTCGTGACGCCCGATGACATGCTGGCCGAGCTGCGCGAGGACAACCAGCGTCTCGCCGGCTATATGCGCGCCACCCATGAGCTGTGCGACGAGTACAAGGACGTGGCTACGGCCAGCCTGCTGGAGAACTGGATCGACGAGGCCGAGCGCCGCGTGTGGTTCCTGTTCGAAACCAGTCGGCACGCCTGACCGGTCAGGGGCCCGTGGCTGGCGAGGCATCGCTGGTCACGGGCATCGCATGGGCAGGTGGCGCTGATCTTGCGGTTCGGCGCCAGTAGGGTTGCCGATGCGTTTGCGTCGCCTGTGCTGCGGAGGAGTCCCATGCCACGCCGAGAGAAAAGTCCCACCGATCAAGCGGGCGACCCTCGTCGCCATCGATCCGATAGCGATGCCAGGCGCCTTGCGCGCAGCGAAGCCGAATCGCATAGCCAGGCGCTGCAGGACGAGGCGCTGGAGGAGACGTTTCCGGCCAGCGATCCCGTATCGCCGTTTATCCCGGCCCGCCCGCACAAACACCACGGATGAGGATCACGCCTGCGTGCTGTCGCAACCGGCGTAGCTATCGAAGCAAGCCTGTACTCAACGCATGCACCGAATCCTGCGTCCCCAGATCATAGGCTTCGCGCACCGTCGTTTTCGGCGTGCAGTCCCAGGTTGAGACGGGAATGCGTTGACTGGGCTGCCAATAATGGCGCCCCTGCCAGCTGAACATCGGCGGCAGTTTCGGATAGTGACGGGTGAGCATCACCAGTGTGTTCGATCGCTCCACTTCCGATTGAAGCGGAATCGGGGCGTTATCCGTGTAACCGCCATCGATCGCCATCCCGCCCCCGACCGCGCGCGCGGACATGATGGGTGGCGCGGAGGCGGCTGCGATAAGCAGAGCCTGGGCTGTGTCGATGTCGGAGCAATCGTTGAGCACCATGAAGTCCTGGCGTAGCCCCAATACCCTGGGCAGACGAGGGTGAATGCTGTTCCACAGGTATTTGTCGACCAGATAAGCCAATGTTCCCGCTGCCACGGATCCCCTTGTGCCCAGGAATCGCGCCGGCCGAGTAAGGGCGACGACCAGGCGTGAGGACGACTGACGCAACGTGTCGAATGTCGCTTCGTTCAAGAACGCATCGACCCACGCGGGATACACGTGCTGGTGCGCAAATTTCAGCTTGAGCCTGGGCAGGGCGGACCAGTCGAAAATCCTGGGATTGTCAGCATAGAGCTTCAGGCACGTCTGCAGTGCCGTGTCGGCGCCTTGCGCGAGGAACGAGGCGGCTACCGCAGCGCCGGCACTGGTGCCGACCAGTTGCGCAGGCAAACGCATGCCGCGCTCCATCAAATGCCGCAACGCGCCTGACTGCCACCAGCATCGATTGCCGCCGCCGGCGAGGACCAGTGTGCCCATCCTGCTGAAGTCGACTTCACGAATTTCGTCCACTTTGCCGAGCATACGTCCCCCTTCCCAGGTCAGGTCTTGTTCCATGTGCGCATGGCGTAGCCTTCCATGGGGGCGAACAGCCCGGCCGCAATGCTGCCATGGCGCGCTGAGCTGAGCCGGGCGGATATGGCAGCTCCCGGCGTGGTCAGGAAAACCCGCGCCAGCGCACCACCATGCCCACACTCTTGGTCACGGCGCTGGACAACAGGCGCAGATCCAGCGGCATGTCGGTCCGGCGCACATCCAGCAGCAACGCCACCCGCGTGTGCTCGCTGCGGTTCCACACCTCGTGCGGATACGTGTCGTCCCACAACAAGTGCTCGCCATTGCCCAGGCGATGCTCATCCCCGGCCAGCCACAGCACGGCGCTGGGGCGGCCGTCGACGCCCAGCGGCGCCTCCAGGTTCAGCTGGTAACGCAGGATGCCCCGGAAGGGCCCGGTATGCCGCGGAATGTGCTTGTGCGGCGCCAGGAAGGACAGGGTCGCCGACAACACATCGGGGCACCTGGTCAGCAGCTGGGTCAGCAACGGGCAGTGCGCCTGGTTGGACGGGATGTCCTGTCCGTAAACCTTGAGCAGGAACATGCGCCAGTCACGACCGTCGTTCGCCGAGATGTCCGCCTGCGTGGGCATGATCTCGTGGAAGCGTGGAATGGGCTGGGCGCTCTCAAGTATCGCCATCGCTTCGCCACGGATGACTTCCCATGCATCGCGAAAACGATGTCCATCGGGAAAGTAGGTATCGATATCCAGCACAGGCGGCGTGCTGATGCGAGCGTCATAGAGACGGCGGATGGCCCGCGATGACAGCTCATAGAGCGAATCCATCTTCGGCTTTTCCTTCTTCTTCTGCGCGGTGGGCTCACTCGCCCCGGCATCGCCTGGCCGCGTCCTCGGGCAGCCCGCGATTGCACGGTAGCGACAGGAATCTCCTTGTCACGTGAACGCACGAGGCGCCCTCGCGTCGACAGCCGCAAGCAGCGGCTGCAGATGAAATAGACCTCCTTTCTTGCTGTTTTTTCGTAGGATTTTTCTTGCATTTGTCGTGACGTCACGTAAAATGCGCGCAAAAAGGAGGAGGTGCCATGGTTGACCCCCGAGATCCGGGCACGCTTGCGTTGCCCTTGGCGTTCAAGCGGCCGCGTGGCCGTCCGCGCAAGCCCAATGCGCTGACGGCGGCGGAGCGCGCGCGTCGTTATCGAGCGAGAAAGAAAACCTTGTCGATGCACGCGGTATCGCTCGTGGTGCATCACGAGGTAATGCGTGAGCGTGACCTGGCTTTGTCACAGGTCCGTCAGCTGCGCGCCGAGCTGGAGCATTTGCTGCAACAGCTGCGCGAATAACAGCGCGTCCGTTTCGCGCTGATCAGCACGCCGCGTCCATCGCAGGACGCGGTGTGCTTGCGCGTTTACGCTTTGAGCGCCGCCTTCAGGGCATCGGCCTGCTGCTTGAACCAGGGGCCATTGGTTTCCAGCACGTCGGCGGCCACCTTGTTTGCCTCGTCGTCGCGATGCAGTGCCTTGAGCGCTTTCACACGTTGCAGGGCCACGGCGAGGCGGTTGGCGCCGTACGCCTTGTCGGCGGCCTGTGCCAGATATGGCAATGCCTCGGCCGGCTTGCCGGTTTCCACCAGGTTGCGGCCATAGCGGTAGGCGTAGACGTAGTCGTCGGGGTAGGCGGCGATCAGCTTGTGCTGGTAGTCGTCCAGTTCGGCGCTGCGCTTGGCGCGCAACAGGTAGATGCGCAGGTTGTCGGCCAGGTTGCGGTCGCTGGCGAGGTTGTTGCCGAGGCGCTGGCGTGTCTGGGTGATGGCGCGATCGAGAATGGCTGCTGCTGCGTCATGCTCGCCGAGCGCTTCATCGAGCTGCGCACTGGTGAGCACGGCGCTGCGCTGGTCTGCACACACCGGCCTGGCAATGAGCACCTGCGTGTTGACGTACTGATCGAGCGGCTTGCGTTGCGCGGCGAGCAGTGACTTGCGTTCGGCGGCAGGACGTTTGTCGGTGGCGTCGAGCAGGTTCTCAAGCACGTAGGGACGCTGGCAGCCGATATCCTGCGCGAGCACCTTCTGTGCGTTGGCTATGACGGCAGCGTTGTCGTCGGCGGCCCGGGCCTTGGCAAGCGCAAGCTGATCGAGCGCCAGGCCAACGCGTGGGTTGGTGCGTGCATTCTGTTGCTGGCTTGCAGGCAGGCTGGCGAACCAGTTCAAGCCGTCACTGCCTTCGGCGCGTGCCTGATAGGCCTCCAGCACATTGGCGACATCGCCCGGCGCGCCCTCGGTGGCTTTTTGCCTGAGCCCCTCCAGCGTGTTGCCGGTGGCGAGGATGGCGTTGATCTTCGGATAGAACGACGCGCGCGGCTGCTCCGCCGAAATGCGCCCCAGCTCGTTGCCATGTTCATCGAGCACTACGTAGCTGGGCAGGAAGGACGCATGGAGTTTCTTCATCCATGTCTGTCCGTCCGGCGAGTCCGCATCGGCTTCGACCACGATGGCCTTGCGCTGGACGGCATCCCATTCGGGTCCATTCAACACATGGCTCGCCATGTAGTAGCAGGAGTAGCACCACACCGCCTGGAAATCGACCAGCACCGGACGATGCTGTTCGGCGGACGCCTTAAGTGCTTCGTCGATGGTCAGTGGCGTCCTGGCTTCCGCTGCGTGCAGGCCTGCAATCGGCAGGGAGGCCAGAAGTGCGGCGGCAAGCAGCGAGATCTTCGAGCGACGGAGAGCGTTGAACATGGCGGCGTGTCTCTGGTTCGCGGATGAGAGGTGAGGGTGGTAGGAGGCGGTCTCGCTGACCGCATTCCTCCTGACGCAGGCCCGTGTCGAAGCCTGGCGCAGCGCCGCCACGCTGCCTTCTGGCACCATTGGAGAAGGGTGTGGGCGTATGAAAACCCGAGCTTTGAGCGATTGAAAGACTCCGACAGATGAGCATTTCTCATGTCGGCATCACGCAGGGTTATAAGCCGCGCCATGACTGGGCTGCGGGAACCGTCACCGCAAACGGACGGCCAAAAAAAAGCCCGGCCCCGTGCGCCGGGAGGGGGATCGGCAGCACGGGACCGGGCGTTGGAACTGCTTCGTCAGGCGGCGACGGTTTCTTTTTCGGCCACTTCCACCGGCAGGCGGATCAGGTAGTCGAAGGCGCTCAGCGAGGCCTTGGAGCCTTCGCCCATGGCGATCACGATCTGCTTGTACGGCACCGTGGTGACGTCGCCGGCGGCGAACACGCCGGGTACTGAGGTCTCGCCGCGGGCGTCCACTTCGATTTCGTTGCGCGGTGACAACTGGATCGTGCCCTTCAGCCAGTCGGTATTGGGCAGCAGGCCGATCTGTACGAACACGCCTTCCAATGCCACCGAGTGAGACTGCCCACTGGTGCGGTCGGTGTAGTTGAGGCCGGTCACTTTCTGGCCATCGCCGACTACTTCGGTGGTCTGCGCGCTGACGATGATGTCGACGTTGGGGAGGCTGCGCAGTTTGCGCTGCAGGACTTCATCCGCACGCAGCTTGCTGTCGAATTCGAGCAGGGTGACGTGACCGACGATGCCGGCCAGGTCGATCGCTGCTTCCACGCCCGAGTTGCCACCGCCGATCACCGCCACGCGCTTGCCCTTGAACAACGGGCCATCGCAATGCGGGCAATAGGTGACGCCCTTGTTGCGGTAATCCTGCTCGCCCGGCACGTTCATATTGCGCCAGCGGGCGCCGGTGGAGAGGATCACCGTCTTGGCCTTGAGCAGGGCGCCGTTGGCGAGCCGCACCTGATGCAGGCCGCCTTCGGTGGTGGACGGGATCAGCTGCTCGGCGCGCTGCAGGTTCATCACGTCCACATCGTATTCGTGCACGTGCTGCTCAAGCGACGCGGCCAGCTTCGGGCCTTCGGTATACGGCACGGAGATAAAGTTCTCGATCGCCATGGTGTCCAGCACCTGGCCGCCGAAACGCTCGGCGGCGACGCCGGTGCGGATGCCCTTGCGGGCGGCATAGATGGCTGCAGCGGCGCCGGCCGGACCGCCGCCGACCACGAGCACGTCGAACGGCGACTTGTTGCTCAGGCGTTCGGCGGTGCGTGCATGGGCATTCGTATCCAGACGCGCGGCGATCTGCTCGATCTCCATGCGGCCGGTGTCGAAGAATTCACCATTGAGGTAGACGGTGGGGACGGCCATCACCTGGCGCTCGTTCACTTCGTCCTGGAACAGCGCGCCGTCAATCGCCACATGCGAGATGTTGGGATTGAGCACGCTCATCAGGTTCAGCGCCTGCACGGTGTCCGGGCAGCTGTGGCAGGAGAGCGACATGAAGGTTTCGAAGCGGTACTGACCGTCGAGGTTGCGCACCTGTTCGATGACTTCCTGTGATGCCTTGGACGGATGCCCGCCGACCTGCAGCAGGGCGAGCACCAGCGAGGTGAACTCATGGCCCATCGGGATGCCGGCGAAGCGTACGCCCACGTCGGTGCCGGTGCGGTTGATCGCGAACGACGGCTTGCGCGCATCGTTGCCGTCCAGGCGCAGCGTGATCTTGGTCGACAGCGGGGCGATGTCTTCCAGCAGCGCCTTGAGCTCCTGCGAGGACTCGCCCTGGTCGAGCGATGCGACCAGCTCGATCGGATGAACGAGGTTCTCGAGGTAGGCCTGCAGCTGGGACTTCAGATCGGCATCCAACATGGTGACTCCATCCTTTATTCGGGGTGAGCGCCGCTAGCACCGCGGTCGTTGCCGGGCGTTGCGTGCGTCTTGGAACTTGGGAAAAAGGACCCGGCGGGGTACCGGGTCCAAGGCGGCCCGATGCAGCGGGCCGCAAGATAGGACGTTGTTGTACTTAGATCTTGCCAACCAGGCTCAGCGACGGCTTCAGCGTCTTGTCGCCTTCCTGCCACTTGGCCGGGCACACTTCACCCGGGTGGGCGGCGACGTACTGCGCGGCCTTGACCTTGCGCAGCAGCTCGGAGGCCGAGCGGCCGATGCCGTTGTCGTGGATTTCGCACAGCTTGATCTGGCCTTCCGGGTTGATCAGGAAGGTGCCGCGCAGAGCGAGGCCTTCTTCTTCGATCATCACGTCGAAGTTGCGGGTGATCGCGCCTGTCGGATCGCCGATCATGGTGTACTGCACCTTCTTGATCGCGTCGGACGTGTCGTGCCAAGCCTTGTGGGCGAAGTGGGTATCGGTCGAAACGGCGTAGATGTCGACGCCCAGCTTCTGGAACTGATCATTGTGATCGGCCAGATCTTCCAGCTCCGTCGGGCAGACGAAGGTGAAGTCGGCGGGATAGAACACCACCACGGACCACTTGCCCTTCAGCGTGGCATCGGTCACTTCAACAAACTGGCCATTCTTATAGGCCTGTGCCTTGAACGGCTTGATTTCGGTATTGATCAACGACATCGGTTGTTTTCCGTTGGTTGTGGTGGGATGAGTGGCAAGGTTACGGGGTTTGACTTCATAGGTCTAATTGATTGTTGGCATCAGGCTCATTGAGCTTGACTATGAGACTGCGGCCTGGGTGCTCATTCTTGCCATGCTTGGAGCCTGCAAACCGGCCTGAAGTGGTGGCATGCGCGGCCGTTGCAAGGGCCGCGCGGCGATTCATTGCTCATGGCGCGAAGCGCGACTCAAATCGCGCTACGGAGGGTGCACGGCAAGCCTCCGATGCGAGCGCGTGAACAGGCGTTTGCGTTCGCGTAAAACCACGCGGCCGGTAACAGGCGTGTTGTGATTGTCGTGTGATTATTCATCGATACGTGCCGATGTTTTTCATGAATCGCGCGACTATGAAAAAGCATCACTAAGCAGGATTGACTTCCACCGCCAGAAACTTGTAACAAGACACTGACGGTCCAGCGATTCGACAGCCAGATCCGTCTCGCGTGTCGAATCGTCTGGTCGCGTGCATGCATCTATTCACTTGGCAACGGTGGCTGTGATGGTGGCATTGGCGACGGAGTATGTGATCGAAGTTCATCACTGGAACGACAGCCTTTTCAGTTTCCGCACGACGCGAGACCCGGGTTTTCGATTCGATAGCGGTCACTTCGTGATGCTTGGCCTGGAAGTGGAGGGCAAGCCGCTGCTGCGGGCGTATTCCATCGCCAGCGCCAACTACGAGGAACACCTGGAATTCGTCAGCATCAAGGTGTCCGATGGGCCACTCACCTCGCGGCTGCAACACCTCAAGCCGGGCGATCCCATCATGGTCAGCCGCAAGCCCACCGGCACGCTGGTGCTGAACGATCTGAAGCCGGGCAAGCATTTGTACCTGCTAGGCACGGGCACGGGCCTGGCGCCGTTCCTCAGCATCGTGCGCGATCCGGAAACCTATGAGCGCTTCGACCGCGTCGTGCTGGCGCATGGCGTGCGCCGCATCAGCGACCTGGTGTTCGCCCAGTATCTGGAGCAGGAGCTGCCGTCGCACACGTATCTGGGCGAKCTGRTCCRCGAAAAGCTGGTGTATTACCCCAGCGTCACGCGTGAACCATTTCGCCATCGCGGGCGTCTCACCGATGCGATCGTGGATGAACGCATGAGCGATTTTGCCGGCCTGCCGCCGCTGAATCCGGTCACCGACCGGGTGATGCTGTGCGGCAGTCAGGCGATGCTGGATGACACCAGCGCGTTGTTGGATGGTCGCGGTTTCCAGGCTTCGCCGCGCACGCGTGAGCCAGGCGATTACGTGATCGAGCGTGCCTTCGTCGAAAGGTGAATGCAGGCGGGCAGGAGGCAAGATGGCGAAGTTGGCGATCCGGCGCGTGGCGTTCGTGATCGCGGCATCGCTCCGTGGGTTGTTGATGCGGTGTTGTTGTCGGAAGTAGCCACGGCAGGCATAAGTACTGAAACGTCCAGATAGAGACTCCGGCAGCCCCGAGGAGAGTCCGTCGTGTACGATTTGCTACGCACTATCGATTCACCGGCGCAATTGCGCGAGCTGGACATGCCGGCGCTGCACCGCCTGGCTGGCGAGTTGCGTGCTTTCATCCTGGAAAGCGTGTCGCGCACCGGCGGMCAYCTGTCGTCCAACCTTGGCASSGTSGARCTSACCATYGCRCTGCACTAYGTSTTCSATACRCCGGRCGAYCGCSTGGTRTGGGACGTCGGSCACCARWSCTATCCGCACAAGATYCTGACCGGSCGCCGCGAGGCCATGGGCGGCATCCGGCAATGGGGCGGGATCTCCGGTTTTCCGCGGCGCACCGAGTCGCCGTACGACACGTTCGGCACGGCGCACTCCAGTACCTCCATCTCCGCTGCGCTGGGCATGGCGCATGCGGCGCGCATCCGGGGCGAGCAGCGCCACAGCATTGCGGTGATTGGCGATGGCGCGCTCAGCGCGGGCATGGCGTTTGAGGCGATGAACAATGCAGGCGTGTCGGAGGACTCGCCCCTGCTGGTSGTGCTCAACGACAACGACATGTCGATCTCGCCACCGGTCGGCGCCTTGCGCTATTGCTTCGGCCGGCTGATTTCCAGCCGCTTCTATCAACAGGCGCGCCAGGGCGTGCATTACGCGTTGCGGCCGATTCCACCGATCAGCCATCTGGCGTCGCGACTTGAGTCGCAGATGAAGGGCATGGTGGTGCCGGCGMCGYTGTTCGAGGARTTCGGCTTCAACTACACCGGCCCCATCGACGGCCACGATCTGGACGTGCTGATACCTGCGCTGCAGAACCTCAAAAAGCTGCGTGGTCCCCAGTTCCTGCACGTGATCACGCAGAAGGGCCATGGCTACAAGCTGGCCGAGGCCGATCCTATCCAGTACCACGGTCCGGGCAAGTTCGATCCCAAGGTAGGCCTGGTGTCGGCCGCCAAGGCTGCGCGCAAGAGCTATACGCAGGTGTTCTCCGAGTGGCTGTGCGACGAGGCAGCGCTGGATCCGCGCATCGTCGGCATCACGCCGGCCATGCGCGAAGGCTCGGGGTTGGTGGAGTTCGAGAAGCGCTTTCCCGATCGCTATTTCGATGTGGCCATCGCCGAGCAGCACGCGGTGACGTTTGCCGCAGGCCTCGCCACCGAAGGCCTGCGGCCGGTGGTTGCGATTTATTCCACGTTCTTGCAGCGCGGCTACGACCAGTTGATCCACGACGTGGCGCTGCAGAACCTGCCCGTGACGTTTGCCATCGACCGTGCGGGCATCGTCGGCGCCGATGGCGCCACGCATATGGGTGCGTTCGATCTGGCGTATCTGCGTTGCATTCCGAACATGGTGGTGATGGCCGCCTCCGATGAARACGAATGCCGCCAGATGCTGCATACGGCGGTAAACCACGATGGACCGGCGGCGGTCCGTTATCCGCGCGGTACCGGTCCGGGTGTGGCGATCGAAACCGAGATGACGGTGCTGCCGATCGGCAAGGGCGAAGTGCGTCGCCACACGACACTCGCGGCAGGCTCTCGCGTGGCGATCCTGGCGTTTGGTTCGATGCTTCCACCCAGCCTCGCCGCCGCCGAAGCGCTGGACGCGACGGTCGCCAATATGCGTTTCGTCAAGCCGCTGGACGAGGCTCTGATACGCCAGCTGGCGCAATCGCACGATGCGCTGGTGACGGTGGAAGAGGGCTGCGTGCAGGGCGGCGCCGGTTCGGCCTGCCTGGAGTTCCTGTCCGATGCCGGCATCAGTGTGCCCATGCTGCGCCTGGGCCTGCCCGATGAATTCATCGAGCACGGCGACCCGGCGGGCCTGCTCAATCACTACGGGCTGGATGCGGAAGGCATCCGTGCGTCCATCCAGCGTTTTGCCGACAAGGTGTTGTCGGTCAAGCCCAGTTGCAGTGTGGCCAGAGAGGCGCGTTCGTGATGATGGTGAATGCGCCCAGCCAGCGGTCGCGCGGGAGATCCAGTGATGAGTAGGCAGCGCCTGGCCATCCTCGGTTCCACCGGCTCTATCGGTACCAGTACGCTGGACGTGGCGGCGCGCCACCCGGATCGCTTCCGTGTGTTCGCGCTGACCGCTCACCAGCGCATCGATCGCCTGTTCGAGCAATGCGTGGCGTTTCTTCCCGAGGTGGCCGTGGTCGGTGATGCCGACGGCGCCGCGGAACTCGAACAGAAACTGCGAGCCGCACGTCTCTCCACCACGGTGGCGTACGGACCGCAGGCGTTGATCGATGTTGCCAGCGCGTCCGCCTGCGACACCGTGGTGGCGGCCATCGTGGGTGGGGCCGGCCTGGCCTCATCGCTGGCGGCAGCGCGCGCAGGGAAAAAGATCCTGCTGGCCAACAAGGAAGCGCTGGTGATGTCCGGCGCGCTGTTCATGCGCACCGTCGCGCAGCACGGTGCCACGCTGTTGCCGCTGGACAGCGAACACAACGCGATCTTCCAGTGCCTGAGCACCAACATGTGCGCGGGTGGCGGCGCGGAACGCATCATCCTCACCGCGTCGGGCGGTCCATTCCTGCAGCGCGAACTGGACACACTCGACGACGTCACCCCCGACCAGGCGTGCAAGCATCCCAACTGGGTGATGGGGCGCAAGATCTCGGTSGAYTCSGCCACCATGATGAACAAGGGGCTGGARGTSATCGAGGCGCRCTGGCTGTTCGATATGCCACCCGAGCGCATCGAGGTGCTGATCCATCCGCAGAGCGTGATTCATTCGATGGTGGCGTATGCGGACCAGTCGGTGCTGGCGCAGCTGGGCAATCCGGATATGCGCACGCCGATTGCCCATGCCATGGCCTATCCCGAGCGCATCGATTCGGGCGTGGCCGCGCTGGATCTCACGCGCATGGCCAACTTGAGTTTTCAGGTGCCCGATCTGGAGCGATTCCCGTGTCTTCGACTTGGCCTGCAGGTGCTGCGTGACGGTTGCACTGCCAGCGTCACGCTCAATGCCGCCAACGAGATCGCTGTCGATGCGTTCCTGCATGGGCAGATCCGCTTTACCGATATTGCTTGCGTGATCGAGCGGGCGCTGCAGCAACTGCCGGCGCTCGCGCCTTTCGCGTCGTTGGAAGACATCCTCGCCGGCGACGAGCTTGCCCGCGCCACCGCGCGACAGTTCGTGGCGCAGCTGCCGGCGGCGTCCGCGGTCGTGGCGATTCATTGATGTGATGTGGAGTCGTACCCGTGAGTGAAGCTGTTCAACTTTGGCCTGCCACACCTCATGCGCCCACGGGCGTGGAACCGTTGGAAGGGTGGATGCCGCGAATCGTGCAACGCACCGAGCAGGCGCTGGAGCGATATCTGCCTGCGTCCGATGTCGAGCCTGCAACGCTGCACGAGGCCATGCGTTATGCCACGCTGGGCGGCGGCAAGCGGTTGCGCGCACTGTTGTGTCATGCCGCGGGTGAGTTGGTGGACGCCGAACCGGCAACGCTCGATGGCGCCGCAAGCGCGATCGAGATGATTCACGCCTACTCGCTGGTGCACGACGACCTGCCGGCGATGGACAACGACTTGCTGCGC
>NZ_JBFTRY010000043.1:0-21080 GCF_056399745.1 Dyella sp. 01N36 | reverse complement strand
ACCTTCAGCTGCTGCTGCTTGCCGACCAGGTCGAAGTTGCTGCCGACGTCGCGGAATTCCTTGGTCTTGCGCATCTGCTGGACCATTTTCAGCGTCCACGGCTGCAAGTCTTCGCCATTGCTGCCGATCAGCTGAAATTCGTAGGCGCCGCCCTTGTCGCCACTGCCGCCGCCGCCGAGGAACTGCACCAGGCTCAGCGAGACGCGTATGCCAGGCAACGCGTCGTACTGCTTGGACAGACGCTCCATCACCACCTTGGCGCTGTCGTGGCGATCGTTCGGGCCGCTGCCCTTGGTCTTCAGGTCGACGAACATGGTACCCGCGTTGCCCACGGCGCCGTTGCCATCGTTGCCACCCAGCGTGGTGAGCACATCGAGCACCGCTGGGTCGGCCTTCATGATGTCGGCGGCCTTCTGCGCCTGCGTGGCCATCAGCGTGGGCGAGATATTGGCGTCGGCGCGGATATCGCCCTGCAGCATGCCGATGTCTTCCTCGGGCATGAAGTTGCCGCCCGCGGTGGCCACCACGGCCCAGCCGAGCACGAAGGTGGCGATCAACAGCACCAGCGGCTGCCAGCGCATCACGCGGCGATGATGCATGGCCCAGTCCAGCGAGCGCTCGTACACGCGGTGGAGGCCCTTGTCGAAGCGCTCCAGCGCCCGCTCCATGCGGCCGGGCGTGCGCTCGCCGGGCTCTTCATGTTTGAGCAGCTTGCCGCACAGCGCCGGGGTCAGCGTCAGCGAGACCAGGGCGGAGATCACCACTGCCGCCGTCAGCGTCACCGAGAACTCGCGCAGCAGCATGATCAGCATGTTGTTGCCGAACAACAGCGGTGCAAACACCGCCACCAGCGACAGCGTGATCGATACCACCGTGAAGCCGATTTCGCGCACGCCGATCAAGGCGGCCTGCAACGGCGCTTCGCCCTTCTCCATGTGGCGCACGATGTTCTCGATCACCACGATGGCGTCGTCGACCACGAAGCCGATGCACAGCACCAGCGCCACCAGCGACAGGGTATTGAGCGTATAGCCCAGCGCCAGCATCACCACGAAGGCGCCGGCCAGCGAGAGCGGCACGCTCAGCGAGGCGATCAGCGTGGGCCGCATGCGCCGCAGGAACACCAGCATCACCAGCACCACCATCACGATACTGATCAGCAGCGCGACCTGGACTTCGTGCAAGGCCGACTTGGTGGTCGTGGTGAGGTCGAAGATCGGGGTGATCTGCACATCCGCCGGCATCCACTGGCGGAACTCCGGCAGGCGTCGGCGGATCTCGTCCACCGTTTCCACCGCGTTCGCTTCGGGGCGTTTGCTGATCTGCATCGCCACGGTCGACTGGGCGTTGAACCAGGCGCCCTGATAGATATCCTGCTGGCCGCTGGTCACCTTGGCCACGTCGGAAAGGCGCACAGGCGAACCGTTCCTCGACGCGATCAGCACGTTGGCGAAATCGGACGCCTCGCTCAGGCCATCGTTGGCCGTCACCGTCATCTGGGTGCGGCCATCGGTGAGGATGCCTTGCGGCGACGTCACGTTTGCCGCGATCAGCGCATTGCGCACGTCATTGGCGGTGAGATTCTTCGCGGCCAGCGCGTTGATATCCAACTCCACGCGCACCGCGTGCGGTGTGCCGCCGAATACCTGCACCTGCGCGACGCCAGGAATCTGCGCCACCGCCGGCTTCAGCAACGTATCGGTGAGGTCGTACAGCTTGTCCTGCGGCAGCCCCGTCGAGGTCAGCGAGACCAGCAGGATGGGAATCTGCGAGGTGTCGAACTTGAAATACTGCGGCGGGCTGGGCAGCGCCGGCAGATCGGCCTGGGCCGCATTGATCGCTGCCTGCACGTCGCGCGCCGCCTTGTCGGCGGTGCGATCAAAGGTGAAGCGCACCTGGATCGACGCCGAACCCTCCGATGCATTGCCGTACATGTCGTCGATGCCCGGGATACGCCCGATATGGCGCTCCAGCGGCGCGAGCACGGTGGACGCCATGGTCTGCGCGCTCGCCCCCGGCATCGAGGCGACGATATACACGCCGGGAAATTCCAGCGACGGCAGTGCAGCCACGCCGAGCAGGCGATATGCGAACGCACCCGCAAGCAGCAGGCCAAGCGCCAGCAGCGACGTGCCCACGGGGCGACGGATGAGGGGGGCGAAGATATTCACTCAGGTTTCCATACCGGTTATGGCGCGCGCCGTTACCCAGGCAGACCATCAGCGAGGGCGTACGTTCACGTAAGCAAGGCAAAGAGCCCGCACATAGTGCCATTTATGCCTGCATTGGCGGCATGGGCGAATGTGCCTGAAGTCGGTCCGTGCCGGAAGGCACGGGTGGGGAGGGTTAGTGGTGACGGGGTTTTTGGAGGTGGGTTTGGTGGGGGAGGTGGACTTTGGGCTTGTCGTCGTGGTGCGGACAGGGCTTTTGCTTTTGCTCGTTGTCTTGCCGCCGTTAGCCCTTTTGCTCGTCATTCCGCCGTACGCCGGAGGCGCTTTTCAACAGCGAAGGCTGGTCATCCTGCTTCTTCAGTCTTTGGTTGTTGCCTTGAGGCCAGGGTGCCGCCTACGCGGCGGGCGTTTCGAACGGCTGCCGCCGCTCGAGTCACTTTTCTTTTGCTGGCCCAAAAGAAAAGTAACCCAAAGAAAATGGCCTAAAACGCCCGCAGCATCGTGTTGGGATAAGCCCGAACGCTCGAGGCGCGTCTGATGGGACAACCTCCGAGGGTACACAGCGGATACTTCCAAGCGCTGCGCAACGCGCCCGAATCGCTGAGGACTTAAGGCGGGGCCTCGCTGCGCTTTGGCCTTGCCCGAGCATGGCACGTGATCCTGGGCCTGGCGCTTGCCTGTGGGAGCGCACCCTGTGCGCGACAGCCACGCTGCGGTGTACCGCTCCGTAGGTTTGTCGCGCACAGGGTGCGCTCCCACAGAAGCGCCGACCGGCAAGATTGATCCGCCCCGCACAGGCCTGCGTCTTCCTTGTAGGAGCGCACTTGTGCGCGACCGCGGCGTGTTGGTGCACCGCTCCGTCGGCTGGCCGCGCACAGTGCGCTCCTACAAAAGAGCGGTCGCGACGATCCCAGCGAAACTACCCTACCCCTCAGCCCGCCGCCGTCTGCACCTTCAGCCTCCGCTTGGCCGCCCGCTTCGCCCGCCGGGCTTCCTTGTGCAGCTTCCGGTCGTAGTTCCACAGGTAAATCGCCGGTGTGCTCAGCAAGGTCAGCAGCTGCGATACCAGCAATCCACCCACGATCGCCACACCCAGCGGTTGCCTCAGTTCCGAGCCGATACCAAAGCCGACCGCAAGCGGCAGGGCCGCGCCCATCGCCACCAGGGTGGTCATGGTGATGGGACGAAAGCGCACCAGCGCCGCTTCGCGAATCGCATCCGGTGGTGACATGCCGTGCTCGCGTTGCGCCACCAAGGCGAAGTCGACCATCAGGATCGCGTTCTTCTTCACGATGCCGATCAGCATCAGGATCGCAATGATCGCCATCAGCGACATCGACGTGCCGGTGACCAGCAGCGCGAGAAAGGCTCCCGCGCCCGCCGCCGGCAGGGTGGAAAGAATGGTCAGCGGGTGGCCGAGGCTCTCGTACAAAATGCCCAGCACGATATACATCGCCAGGATCGAGCCGAGCAGCAGCACGTTTGCATTCGACTTGGTTTCCTGCAGATTCTGCGCGTCGCCGGAGTAGCCCAGTTGTATGCCAGGCGGCAGGCGCGCGTCGGACACTATCTGCTCGATCAGCGCGGTCGCCTTGTCGCGTGGCAGGCCCTGCTCGAGGTTGTAGTAGATCTGCGTCGCCTCGAGCTGGTTGGTGTGGATGACCAGCGACGGCTGCACCGCCTGTTCGATATGCGCCACGGCCGACAGCGGCACCATGTTGCCGCTGTCGCTGCGCACATAGGTATTGAGCAACGTGTCGGGACTGAGCGAGCGTTCGGCGGACGAGGTCAGCACCACCCAGTACTGGTTGATGTTGGAGTAGATGATCGACACCTGGCGCTGGCCGAACGCGTTGTACAGTGCCGAATCGATATTGCCCATGCTCAGCTGCAGGCGTCCCGCGGTGAGGCGGTCGACGGTGAGCATCTGCTGCTTGTCAACATCGTCGTAATCGCTGCTGACGTCGCGGAATTCCTTGTGCCTGCGCATCTGCTGGGTGACTTTATAAGCCCACGGCTGCAGGTCCACATTGTCGCTGCTGATCAGCTGGAAGCTTTCGCTGCCGCGATTGGCATTGTTGTTGTCGTTGAAGAAACCGATCGAATTGAGCGCCACATGGAGGTCGGGCAGCTTCTCGTAACTCTTGTTGAGGCGCGCGATGGTGTCCTTGATCGACTCGTTGCGCATGCCGACACCATGGCCGCGCGGCTTGAGGTCGACGAACATGGTCGCCTGGTTGCCCACCGCACCGCCGGCGTTGTCGCTGCCAAGGAAGGTGGTGACGTCCAGCACCGCCGGGTCGGCCAGCATGATGGCGGCCGCCTTCTTCGCGCGCTCGGCCATCAGCGTGGGCGAGATATTGATGTCCGCCTTCACATCGCCCTGGATCATGCCGATGTCTTCCTGCGGCATGAAATCGAAACCGTAGAGTTTGACCACCGCCATCGCCATGCCCACGGTGAGCGTGAGCAGGATGAGCGGCTGCCAGCGCATCAGGCGCCGGTGCCGCATGGCCCAGTCGAGCGCCGTCTGGTAGATGTGATGCAGCCAGCGGTCGAACCGTTCCAGCGCGCGCTCCATGCGATTGGGCACGCGCCCGCCCGCGTTTTCCAGCGTGAGATAGCGGCCGCACAGCGCAGGCGTCAGCGTGAGCGAGATGACGGCAGAGATCACCACGGCGGCCGTCAAGGTGACTGAAAACTCGCGCAGCAGCATGGTGAACTGGTTGTTGCCGAACAGCAGCGGCGCGAAGACGGCGATCAGCGACAGCGTGATCGAGACCACGGTGAAGCCGATTTCCTTCACGCCATCCAGCGAGGCCTGCAAGGGTGGTGAGCCGTGTTCCATGTGGCGCACGATGTTTTCGATCACCACGATGGCGTCGTCGACCACGAAGCCGATGCACAGCACCAGCGCGACCAGCGACAAGGTATTGAGGGTGAAGCCCAGTATCCACATCACGGTGAACGCGCCCGCCAGCGACAGCGGTACGCTCAGCATGGCGATCAGGGTTGGCCCCACCCGGCGCAGGAACACCAGCATCACCAGCGCCACCAGCAAGACGCTGATCATCAGCGCCACTTCCACTTCGTGCAGCGCTGACTTGGTGGTCTGGGTCAGGTCGAAGATGGGTGTGATCTTCAGGTCGGCCGGCAGCCACGCGCGCATCTGCGGCAGTTTCGCCCGCACTGCATCCGCCGTGGCGACGGCATTGGCTTCCGGGCGTTTGCTGATGCGCACGGCGACGGCGCGATGGTTGTTGAACCATGCCGCCTGGTACTCATCCTGCTGGCCGGTGCTCACCTTGGCCACGTCAGACAGGCGTACCTGCGAACCCTTCTGGATGGCGATCAGCAGCTTGCCGAATTCCTGCGGCGAGCTCAGTGCATCCGTGGCGGCAACCGTCATCTGCGTGTGGCCGTCGGTGAGTGCGCCTTCGGGTGAAGTGACATTCGCAGCGCGCAACGCGTTCGCCACATCGTTGGCGGTCAGGCCCTTCGCTGCCAGCGCGCCAGTGTCCAGTTCCACGCGTACCGCCTTCGGTCGACCGCCGATAACACGCACCTGCGCCACGCCGGGAATCTGCGAGAGCGCCGGATTGATCAGCGTGTCGGCCAGGTCGTAAAGCCTGTCCGGCGGCAACGAATTGGAGGTCAGCGACAGCAGCAACACCGGGATGTTGGCGGTATTGAACTTGTAGTAGCGCGGCGGTATCGGGATATTGGCCGGCAGGTCCGCCTGCGCCGCGTTGATGGCCGCCTGCACGTCGCGCGCAAGCTTGTCGGTGTTGTTGCCGAAATTGAAGATGATGCGCACCGAGGTCGAGCCATCGTTGCTCTCTGAATGCATCTCCTTGATGCCGGGAATGCGCCCCAGATGTCGCTCCAGCGGTGCAGCCACCGTCGATGCCATGGTTTGCGCGTTGGCGCCCGGCAATTCGGTGTAAACCACCATGCCCGGAAATTCGAGTGACGGCAGCGCTGCGACGCCCAGCAGCAGATACGCCCAGAAGCCGGCCAGCGCGAGGCCGAACGCCAGCACCGAAGTGCCGATCGGGCGACGAATGAATGGTGCGAACAGATTCACGGTGTGCGGTCCGCCAACATCGGCGCGCCACCTCCGCGCCCAGGGATAAGGAGCGCAGGTATGCGGCAGCTGCCCCCGGTACCTTTATGCCCCTAAAGCGAACCCATGGAATGTGCCGTAAGTGGGTCTGAGGATAGGCCGGGAGTCACTCTTCTCTCCCCAGAGGCACGAGTGGAGTAGCCAACAAGGTGCAGCATCTGTCGGCACGTCGAGTTTCCCCGACCGCCATGCGCCCTCTCCTGCAACGATGGCTTGTCGCATGGTCGCGATCACGTGCGCGTCGAGGCGATGCTTGCGACCGTCTTCATGCCGTTGAATGACGTTGTCGAGACAAAAAGTTAACATCTGAAATCAGACCTGATCGTTCACGTTGATAGCAGGAAGGGAGGACCCTTCCATTACACTGCCGCCTTTTCGACGGCCGTGGCGAGTTCGGCCGATACCATCGACGCCGAGCACCGGGCAGCCAGCTGCAACTCGGCAGGTCAGCCGCCGGGAAGAGAACTCTCCATGAACATGCACACCACGCTCGATGCAAAACGGCTAGCTGACGTTCGTAAACGATTGATTCGTATGCACTACGAGAGTGGCGTCGGGCACATCGGCGGCAACCTCTCGGCCATCGACGTGCTGGCCTTGCTGTTCAACGAACGGATCGACAGGCGTGATCACTTCGTCCTGTCCAAGGGGCATTCTGCCGGAGCCCTGTATGTCGCTCTATGGAGCGCRAACCGGCTAGACGACGAGACCCTCGAGACCTTCCACAAAGACGGAACGCTGCTGGCAGGACACCCGCCGGCCAGTGGTATGGATGGCGTGCTGTTTGCCACCGGCAGCCTTGGCCATGGCCTCTCCCTCGCTGCCGGCACGGCGCTTGCCCTGTCGCTGAAAGGGGAAAGTGGCCATGTGTTCTGCCTCACCTCCGACGGCGAGTGGCAGGAGGGATCGACCTGGGAGGCGCTCATCTTCGCCTGCCATCACGCGCTAGCGAACCTGACGATCATCGTTGATCACAATCGGCTGCAGGGTTTCGGCTCGACGATCGAAGTTGCTTCGATGGCGCCCCTGTGGGAACGACTCGCTGGCTTTGACGTGGCCCTCCAGATCATTGATGGCCACGATCTGGAGGCGATTCGCCGTGCTCTGGATGTATCGGTTACGAAGCCAAAAGTCATTGTGCTTGAGACCACCAAGGGAAAAGGCGTGTCCTTCATGGAGAACCGCATGGAGTGGCATTACCTCCCGCTCAATGAAGAGACTTACCGCCAGGCTCTTGAGGATCTGACGCAGCGATGAGAAAGCAACTATGCGATGCCCTCGTCAGACGCGCCGAACGGCCCGACATGGTTTTCCTGACCGGAGACCTGGGATTCATGGCGCTGGAGCCCTTGCAGCAGGCATTGGGGCGACGCTTCATCAACGCGGGCGTGGCCGAGCAAAATATGATCTCGGTGTCCGCCGCGCTCGCGCGGCAGGGACTCGATGCCTGGGTCTACAGCATTGCACCGTTCTGCTATGCACGACCGTTCGAGCAAATCCGCAATGACATCGCTTTCCATGGCCTGCCAGTGCGCCTGATCGGCAACGGTGGCGGGTACGGTTACGGCGTCATGGGTCCCACACACCATGCCATCGAGGATTATGGCGTGCTCTTGACCCTCCCCAACATCCAGGCCCTCATTCCTGTTTTCGATCAGGATGTCGGCGAGGTGATCGAACGCGCTGGCCAAAGTCGCCTGGCCACGTACATCAGGCTTGGGCGCGGCGAACCACCGAGCGGTTTCGAAGTACCCGCCTATGCGCCTTGGCGACAGCTGACTAAGGGTGGCGGCATTCCCATCATCGCCGTCGGTCCGCTCGCCGGTACCTATATCGAGGCGCTCGAACAGATGGCCGAGCCACTACGCCCAAATCTCTGGGCATTGTCCGAGCTGCCGCTGTCGCTGAATCTGCCGCCTTCTGTCCTGATGAAGCAGATTGACGGGCATCGCGCGGTCTGCATTGCCGAAGAGCACGTGGAGCGCGGAAGTTTCGCGGCAGAGTTTGCACTGCATCTGCTCCGCGAAGGCACCAACGCTCGCATACGGCATCTATGCGCACGTGCACACCACTACCCCCGCTACGGCTCCCAGGCTTACTTGCGCAAGCAATCCGGGCTGGATCCCCAGAGCCTCATCAACGCCATCGACACCTTCCAGCAGCGCTCATGACCGACCTGACCCAGCATATCCGCGCACTCGCTGGCCCCATCATTGTCACAGGGGCAACCGGATTCGTCGGCGCGAATCTTTTCCATGCTATCCGAGCCGTGCGATCGGACGTCTACGCCGTCGTGCAGCGCGAGAAGAACTGGCGCCTGGAGAACGTGCCCGACGGCAATATCGTTGCCGCCAATCTGGTGGATCCTGCAGCGGTTCGACATTTGATCGATCGCACGACGCCACGCACGGTTTTCGACTRCGTCGCATACGGCGCCTATTCTTTCGAACAGAATCAGCAACTCATTTATCAGACGAATTTCAATTCCATCGCTTTGCTGGTGGAGTTGCTGTCGACCCGGTCCATCGCCGCGTTTGTGCACGCAGGCACGTCGTCCGAATACGGTACGCATAGCGCTGCGCCGGAAGAGGATGGACCTCGCTCGCCGAACAGCCATTACGCCGTGTCCAAGGCGGCCGTATCCGAATACCTGAAATACATGGGAAAAATGCAGGCATTCCCGTGCGTGAACCTACGTCTGTATTCTGTTTACGGGCCGCTTGAAGACAGCTCTCGGCTCATTCCCAACCTCCTGCGCAAGGCGATCTCGGGGGAGTTGCCTCCCTTCGTCGACGCTCGTACATCGCGCGATTTCGTTCACGTGAACGACGTCTGTGCCGCTTTTGTGCTCGCCGCCGCGAAGATGAACCCGTCGCTGTACGGTGAGAGTTTGAATATCGGCACTGGGAAGAAAGTCACCATCGAGGGCCTTGCCCAGACCACGCGCAAGCTCTTCTCGATCGAGGCATTGCCGTCGTTTGGAACCATGGAAGGCCGCACGTGGGACCTCTCCGACTGGTATTCAAACCCCGCAAAGGCCGAACAGTTGATAGGCTGGCGCGCGGAAACATCGCTCGAAGATGGCCTGGTCGATACCGCTCGTTGGGTTCGCAGCCTAACCGACGAGGAGCTGCAGGCACGATCCAAGCAGGCCACCCAAGGCAGACGCCGCTCGGTCTCGGCCATCATCGCCTGCTACAAGGACGAACCTGCCATCCCCTTCATGCATCGCCGTTTGACCGACACCTTCGTCAAGCTGGGCATCGACTACGAGATTATCTTCGTCAACGATGGCAGTCCGGACGCCAGTGCTGAGCAGATCCGGGTACTTTCAGAAACAGACCCGCACGTTATCGGCATCACCCATTCGCGCAACTTCGGTTCGCAGATGGCATTTCGCAGTGGCATGGAACTCGCCTCAAAGGATGCCGTCGTGCTACTGGACGGCGACCTGCAAGACCCGCCCGAACTCATCGAGTCGTTCTACGCCGAATGGGAAAAGGGCTACGACGTTGTCTATGGGCGTCGCGTTCAGCGCGAAATGCCATGGCGTTGGGGAGTGCTCTACAAGGCCTTCTATCGCGTCTTCGCCGCCTTCAGTTACGTCAAGATCCCGCTGGATGCAGGCGATTTCTCCCTGATCGATCGCAAGGTCGTCAAATGGCTGTTGGCATGCACGGAGCGCGACCTGTTCATGCGCGGTCTGCGTGCCTATGTCGGCTTCAGGCAGACGGGCGTCGACTACGTGAGACCCGAGCGCATGTTTGGGCGCACCACCAACACGTTGTCCAAAAACATAGACTGGGCGAAAAAGGGCATCTTCTCATTCAGCAATGTGCCATTGACACTGCTGACGACGACGGGCCTAGTTCTGCTGGCGCTCTCGATCCTCGCGGCCCTTACGGTGGCGGTCTTGCGCATCATATGGCCGGACATTGCGCCGCGAGGCATTACCACACTGCTTATCAGCGTGCTCATGTTCGGCTCTTTGAATCTGTTCGGCCTCGGATTGGTCGGCGAATACATTGGCAAGATCATGATCGAGGTCAAGGGCCGGCCACGGTTGATCCGTGCCGCGCTTATTCGCCATGGTGTGGTTACCGATCAAGCCAGTGGTCCCGCACAGCAACGCGGACGCGAGGACTGACGGCGCGCCCGCCGTTGTCCGAAAAAGGTGCATGACCATGCAACAGAACTCCCCTCTCCAGAATGACACGCGGCTCGACGACCGCCAGAGCCGTCCGTGCCCCGTTTGCCGCGAGTTTCCCGAGAGACCGCAGGTCTTCCTGGAGGAGCGACTGGACGCCTCCCGGCTCAATGCGTACAGCTTCGCGTCGCGCAAGGCGCCGGAGTATTTGTGCCACCAGATGCTTCGCTGCCCTCAGTGCGACGTCGCCTATGTGGACAGGCCGCCCTCGCAGGGAGCCCTCGCAGAGGCCTACCATGCTGCGGACTACGACAGTAGCGAGGAAGCCAACGACGCCTCCAAGAGCTATATCAGTGCCTTCGCCGGCGTGTTGGAAAGCATTGGGAAGGGCGATGCGCTGGAGATTGGTACGGGCACGGGCGTATTTCTGGAAGCCTTGTCCCACTTGGGCTTTCAACGCGTCATAGGGATTGAGCCATCGACCGCGGCAATGGCGGCTGCACCCGAGCATAGGAAACCATGGCTGCGCGAGGGCATCTTCGCCGAGCAGGACTACGCGCCGGAATCGTTCGATCTGGTCTGTTGCTTCATGACGCTTGAGCACGTGCGCGAGCCGGGCGACATCAGCGAATCGGTGCTGAGGCTATTGAGACCCGGCGGTGCATTTCTCACGGTGACCCACGACTTCCGAAGCCCGGTCAATCGCCTGCTGGGTCGTCGTTCGCCCATCGTCGACATCGAACACATGCAACTGTTCTCGCGAGCAGGAATAAAGGCATTGCTGGAGCATTCCGGTTTCGTGGACGTGCAAGCCAAGCCATTCGCCAATCGCTATTCCCTGCGCTATTGGAGCCGCCTCTTGCCCCTGCCGTCCGGCCTCAAGGGCGCCTGCCAATCGACACTGTCGGGACTGGGACTGAGCAACGCCAAGCTTTCACTCAATGTCGGCAATACTGCAGCCGTCGGCTTCAAGCCGGCGGCACGATAGGGTGGACACCGGTGTGATGGAGTGGAAGCGTTTCGGCAAATTCCTGCTGGTTGGCGGCTTGAACACTTTGTTCGGATTCGCCGTGTATACGGCATTCGTGCTCTTGCATAGTCCGGCGTGGCTGGCGTTGCTGGGCGGCAACGTCGCGGGCGTGCTGTTCAATTTTTTCACGACGGGTCGCTTTGTCTTTCTCGACCTGTCGACCGCGAGGCTGCCAGGCTTTGTAGCGGTTTACGTGTTCACCTATTACACCAATCTCGAGCTCATAGGTTGGGTGAACCACTTCATCAAGAACCTCATCTTGAGCCAGGCCTGCCTGGCGCCCTTCATGGCGGCGCTGTCCTATCTGCTGTTGTCCAGGCTGGTGTTTAGAAACAAGCCAGGCATGACGGCCTAGCGTTGCCCCGCGATGTTTGAGGGCGTCAGCGCGGCGCGCGGCGCGCCTGTGCAAAGTAACCCAACGGGTCTTCTTTCGAGCCCAGGCCTAGCGCGTCGGAAACGTGCGCTGCCACGAGGAAGATCGCCGACAGCGGTGCGCACAACAGCGCGAGCGGTGTCGTCCAAAGCGCATCCCATGCAAGTCGCCTAGGGACAAGGCGCAGGGTGAGAACAATCAGCTTGCTCGCGATGGCGCCAATGTCGTTGCCGCGCTCGTCGATGGAAATCGCTTCAAAGCCATGTCGCTCCAGCAAGATGCCCAGGCGCTCTCGGGTAAAGCGGTGATGATCATGGGGAATATGGTGCCGCCTTGCGGACCACGGAACGCTCAACAGCAGCGAGCCGTTGTCACGAAGCACGCGTGCGATCTCGGCCAGACACAGGTCCGGATCATCCGTGTGTTCCAGTACCTCGATGCACAGGGCGCTGTCGTACGTGGCGTCGTCAAAGGGCATCACTCCGCCATCGTAGTAGACGATGTCTTGGCGGTTCGGGTGCATGCCGAACTCCGATGCGTTGCCAATATCGATGCCCTGATAGGTGGCGCTTGTCGGCAGCCACTCCTTCCACGGTGATTCCCCGGCCCCCACATCCAGTACGCGGCCGTGCAAATGGCTCATCAATGGGCGCAGATGGGCGACGATCGTGCCTAGCTGAAGGTCGACGATACACCTCAGCCTGAAAAGCCATGGGCGGGCAGACGGTGGGGCCACCGCGATCGGTTTGAATTTTTCCACCTGCATGGATGCGTGTTCCAAGTGCGAACTGCATAGGTTCTGATCGAGTGGCAGGGCACCCGTCGGTGTCTGCTTGCGGGCTCGTATAGTCAACCAAACAGCTGGGCCGCAACAGCCCCGACCTTCTTTTCCGCCGCGCCATACTCAGAATATAGGCTGGACTGCCTTAAAATGAGTTGCGGCACGTCGGAATCGTTCAACGCCTGCACGCGCCGGTTGCCACCATTGGGAAGCTTACGTTTGTCCATGAATCGCTCTCGTTCGTCAGGCTGGCAATCTGGATTTGTCTTCGTCCTCACCGTCACGCTGCTGGTGGACGTCTTGCTGGTGCTTGCCGGCACGCATCCCGGCATCTACCAGATGGCCGCGCCGCTGTTCGGGATCGCCGTGGTGACGGCGTCCGGCCTGTGGTTGCTTGGCCTGGCTGGTGTAACAGCCGTTGCCGCGATCCCCGCGGCATTCGTTGTGGGCGCGTCAGCGGCGATGTTGGCCATGCTGGCAATCGCCGAGTTGTTCAATGTCGTGGCCCAGCAGGCGTTCCTGATATGGGCCGCATGCCTGGTGGCCATCTGGCTGGCGTTTCCTCGGCTGCGTCGTTTCGAACCGGCATCGGTGGCCTGGATCGATGTGGGCGCGACGGCAGGCTTGTCCCTGTTGATTGCATACTTCGGCAAGGATATGGCGGCATTCCTGCCAGCCGCGCTCCAGGACGCCTCGATGCCGGCTTGGAGCGACTATTTCGTCCATGGCACCACGATCGCCTCCTTCGGCGATCCGCTGGCGATCGGGCAGGGCAACATCTTGCTGGCCAACGTACACAGGCCGCCTTACCACTACGGCTCATACATGCTGGCCGCGGGCCTGCAGCCTTCTTCGGGGCTGCCCGGACTGGGGTTGGCGCWGGCAACCATGCAGCCACTCAGCTTGCTGGTGGGTGGCCTGGGCCTCTATGCGCTGGTCGCCCAATTATCCGGGCGGGCCATTGCGTTGATCGCCTTGCTCTGTATCGCATGTCTCCCCGATCCATCGCGCTACTGGATGCACAACGGATTCTATGGATTCCATTGGCTGCTTTATGCCGCGCCGGGATCGGGATATGCCATCGGCGCAGGCATGTTGTCGGCCTTGTGCCTGCGTGAGGGCGTCAACACGCGGCGCTGGGCGCCGCACGTGCTTGCGCTCTTCCTGTTGGCGTCGGTGTCGATGATCCGGCTTCACATGTTTGTGCTCCTTGCGCCTGCGATGGCCGGCATGTGGTTGCTGGCCATACGACGATCGCCAAGTGGCAGGGATTGGCCGGTGGTGTTGGGGTGTTTCGGGCTGCTGTTTTTCGGCGCCGTCGCACTTCTGGCCTGGCGAGCGGACTTGCGTGAACTCTTGCATTCCCTGCGCTACGTCAAAGAAGCGCTTGGATTCGGCCCCCCGCGATTCCTGGATTTCTATCACCAACAGGAATCGTGGATGCCCACGGCATTGCAGTTGGTGCTCGTGGTCGTGCTCGCTCTGATGCTGGGCCTGGCTGGATTCAGCGTCATGCTGCCGGTCGTCTCGGTGCTATGGACCCGCGCCCACAGGTGGGAGATATTCGACTGGTTTCCGTGGGCGCTATGTGGCTCCTACGCGCTATTGATCCTGCTGGCGCCCACGTGGCTCAACACGGACGCATCTGAATTGAAGCATCGACACTTCCTGCTTCTGTACGCCGCCGTCGGCGGATGGAGTGTCGCGCGCGCGTTGCAGCTGGTCACCTACGTTCGTTGGACTCATGTAGGCGTCGAGCGCATCGCACTCGCCGTGTTCGCCATCGTCATCGCACTGGTGATGGTGCTAGGGCGCGAGGCCGAGCCGGGGCGCCCTGACGGGCGATACATACCCTGGGCCAGCAAGTTCTACCAGTCGCCCAACGAACCAGGTCTCGCGCGAGCCGGCGCGTATCTGCACGGCCATGCCGAACCCGGTGATCTATTGATCATGGGTGGCCAGGCCATGCGAGGCTACGTCATGAGCCGGCAGACCGAGCTGGTCAGCGTTTCCGATATCGCCGCTTACATCGGTCGCGTGGAGCTGCTTGAAAAGCAAGGCGGCAACTATGCCGCGATAGCAGCCCAGCGAAGTGCAGACATGGGCCAGGTCGAGGCGGCCGGCTCGTGGGCTGAAGCTTGTGGACAACTACGATCCATCGGTGTCCGCTGGTACGTCGAAAACCAACCAGGCCTGCCCAGGTGGGATATCGGCAGAGCGCAAGCCGTCCTCAAGGCCGGAGACTTTGGTGTCTACGACGCGGGTACGAAAGCGCAAAGTCGCTGCGAGCGGCCGGCGGTTCGAGCTACCCAGGACAGTCGATAATCATCATGGCCGTCGCATGGGATGGCTTGCACGGCGACCACCCGCAGAGTCTTCTTATCGAGCGCCCCACGCCTGCTTTCGACAGGCGATGAGATAGCGGTGGCGTTCGTTGAGTGCTCGCGCCACGCGCTCATTGGACGGCTGGCCCGAATGGCTGGCACAGCAGTCGTCGATCGGCCCCGTCAATCCGTCTGCAATTCCGCCACGAAGTCGTAGATGTCGCCGCGATACCACGAGGTGGTGAATTCCACCACGCGGCCGTCATCGAGAAAGCTGCGGCGTTCAATGTTGAGGCCGGCGCTGCCTGCCGGTACATGCAGCAGGCGGGCCTGCTGCGCGCCGAGCGACACGGCGCGCAGGCGTTGCAGCGCACGACGCGGCCGGGCGCCCAGCGTTTCGAGGATCTCGTACAGCGAGTCCTGCACGATGGTCGGGTCCGGCAGAATGCTGGCCGGCACCACGCTGCGCTCGATCGCCAGCGGCTCTTCCTTGGCGTAGCGCACGCGATGCAGGCGGGCCACCAGCACGCCCGGCGACAGATTGAGCGCCATCGATTCTTCAGGCGTCACTTCGCCAATGATGCGTTCGGAAAATTCCGAGCGCGGATTGAGACCACGCGCACGCAAGTCTTCGGTGAAGCTGGTGAGCCGCGACATTGGCTTGATGATGCGCTCGGCCACGAAGGTGCCCGCGCCGTGGCGCTGGTTGAGCAGGCCTTCTTCGACCAGGCCGGAGATCGCCTTGCGCACGGTCACGCGCGACAGCTGCAGCAGGCGGGAGAGATCGCGCTCGCTCGGCAGCGCCTGGCCGGGTTCGATATCGCGGTGCTCGACCACGTTGCGAATGGCCCGGCGCAGACGCAGATACGCCAGCGGCTGGCTGGTGGCGGGGTCGCGGCTGAGCCGGCGGTATTCGTTGACGAGGGCGGTTTCCATACCGGAACGATACCAATGACCATACCAATCTGGCAATCAGTTGTTTTTTCGCGGCCTTGCGGGTGGTACCAATTTCGCTGGCGAATCCTTGCCCAGCGCAGCTTCCCGAGGTGTCTCAGGGGAACTGGTGTTGTCTGGTATGTCACTGGTACGATCAGCGGGCAATCGACGTGGTATGCATGCCACGCTCCCGCTCCCCGCATCGCCTTGAGGTGACTGAAGTGACTGCTTCTCCCCAGCCGGTCGAGACTTTTGACCTGGTGATTTTCGGCGGCACCGGCGACCTTGCCCTGCGCAAGCTCCTGCCAGCGCTCTACCACCGCTACGTGGACGGTCAGATTCCCGACGACAGCCGCATCATCGGCATCGCCCGCGAAGGGCTGGACGACGAGGGTTATCGCGACAATCTGCGCGCCGTGCTGAAGAACAACGGCAGCGGCAAGGTCGAAGACTTCCTCAAGCTGGTTGGCTATCGCTCGCTCGATGCCCGCAAGGACGATGGCTGGGACGATTTCGCCAAGCTGATGGGCAAGGACGCCGAGCGCATCCGCGTGTTCTACCTGTCCACCTCGCCGGACCTGTTCGTCGATATCTGCAACCGGCTGGGCAAGTACGACCTCAACAAGGGCAAGTCGCGCGTGGTGCTGGAAAAGCCCATCGGCCACGACTTGAAGAGCGCCAACCAGATCAATGACGACGTCGGCCGCTTCTTCGACGAATCGCAGACCTTCCGCATCGATCACTACCTCGGCAAGGAAACGGTGCAGAACCTGCTGGCGTTGCGCTTCGGCAACGCGCTGTTCGAGCCGCTGTGGAATGCCGAGCACATCGACCATGTGCAGATCACCGTGGCTGAAACCCTCGGCGTCGGCCAGCGCGCGGGCTACTACGACCATGCCGGCGCGCTGCGCGACATGGTGCAGAACCATATCCTGCAGCTGCTGTGCATGCTGGCGATGGAGCCGCCCTCCTCGCTGGCGCCCGACGCGGTGCGCGACGAAAAGCTCAAGGTGCTGCGTTCGCTCAAGCCGATCAACGAAGGCAATGCGGCCCAGCTCACCGTGCGCGGCCAGTACCGCGCAGGTTCGGCCGAAGGCCAGGCGGTGCCGGGCTATCTGGACGAATTGAAGGACCACAAGTCCAACACCGAGACCTTTGTCGCGGTGAAGGCCGAGATCGCCAACTGGCGCTGGGCCGGCGTGCCGTTCTACCTGCGCACGGGCAAGCGCCTGCCGGAGCGCGTCTCCGAGATCACGGTGGTCTTCAAGGCCGTGCCGCATTCGATCTTCGATCCGTCCGCCGGTCCGCTGGTGCAGAACCGCCTGGTGTTGCGGCTGCAGCCGGACGAAGACATCAAGCTGTGGCTCACCATCAAGCATCCGGGACCGGGCGGCCTGCGCCTGCGTCACGTGCCGATGGACATGAGCTTTGCCGAAGCGTTCGGCGTGCAGCAGCCCGATGCCTACGAGCGCCTGCTGCTCGACGTGGTGCGCGGCAATCCCACGCTGTTCATGCGACGCGACGAGGTGGAAGCGGCATGGCGCTGGGCCGATCCCATTCTCGCCGCGTGGGCGGACAGCGGCGAGGCGCCGCGCCCCTACACGTCGGGCACCTGGGGCCCGAGCGCGGCCGTAGCGCTGATCGAGCGCGATGGCCGTACCTGGTACGAGGACGGTGAATAAGTCGGCGTTTCGCTTGAACGCGCGCGATGCACGGGCACTTCACCTGTGCATCGCGGAGCGGTTTTTAGACTTGCCGTCCGCCTCTTCTTTTCGCCGCGCGTGTGCTCCCGCGCAGCTCGCATCCTTCATCGATCATGCCTGACACTCTCGACGTCACCACCCATAGTTTCACCGACTGCCACGCACTGGCTACCGCGCTGGCCGAACGCATCGCCGATCGCCTGCGCGACGGTATCGCCGAACGCGGACACGCGCTGCTCGCGGTCTCCGGCGGCACCACGCCCAGACATTTCTTCGAGAAGCTTTCGCGCCAGACGCTGGATTGGTCGAAGGTCAGCGTGACCCTCGTCGACGAGCGCTGGGTGCCTGAGAGCAACGAGCGCTCCAACGCGGCGATGGTGAAGGGCATGCTGCTGCAGCACGCGGCCAGCAGTGCGCAGTTCGTGCCGCTGTACACCGATGCACCAACGCCCGAAGCGGGCCTTGCCGCGGTGCGCGCACGCATGGCCTCGCTGGAGCTGCCCTTCGATGCGGTGATCCTGGGCATGGGCAATGACGGCCACACGGCCTCGTTCTTTCCGGGCGGCGACCGCCTCCCCGAAGCGCTGGATCTGAACAACGCCACACGCGTGCTGCCGATGCGCGCAGCGGGCGCCGGCGAACCACGCATTACCTTCACGCTGTCCGCCCTGCTCGATACGCGCGCGTTGTACCTGCATATCGAAGGCGACACCAAGCGCCAGCTGCTGGCTGACGCGCGACTTGGCCTTGGCGAGGCCGCGAATTTCCCCGTGCGCTCGGTGCTGACCCAGCAACGTGTGCCGGTCGCCGTTTATTGGTGCCCCTGAGGCATCCACGGCGTTGCCCGACGAATCGATGCGCTGATCAGCGCGTCGCCTGCTGCTACCGGAGTTCGAAATGAGTGTGCTGCACCCCGTTCTTGTCGAAGTCACCGAACGCTTGCGCGAGCGCAGCCGCGAGTCGCGCGCCGAGTACCTGCGTCGCATCGATGCGGCGCGCGGCAACGGCGTGCATCGCGAGCGGCTGTCGTGCGGCAACCTGGCCCACGGTTTCGCCGCCTGCGGCACCACCGACAAGGAACGCCTGCGCGAAGGCCACACGCCCAATCTGGCCATCGTCAATTCGTATAACGACATGCTCTCGGCGCATCAGCCGTATGAGCGCTATCCGGAGCTGATCCGCAACGTGGCGCGCGAAGCGGGCATCACCGCCCAGATGGCCGGCGGCGTGCCGGCGATGTGCGATGGCATCACGCAGGGCCGCGCGGGCATGGAGATGTCGCTGTTTTCGCGCGACCTGATCGCCATGGCCACGGCCATCTCGCTCTCCCACGACATGTTCGACGGCGCGATGTACCTGGGCATCTGCGACAAGATCGTGCCCGGCCTGCTGATCGGTGCGCTGAGCTTTGGCCACCTGCCCGGCATCTTCGTGCCGAGCGGGCCGATGCCGAGCGGCATCAGCAACGAGCAGAAATCCAAGGTGCGCCAGGCCTATGCCGAGGGCAAGGCCACCAAGGCCGAGCTGCTGGAAGCCGAAGCCGCCTCGTATCACGCGGCCGGCACCTGCACCTTCTACGGCACCGCCAACTCCAACCAGATGCTGATGGAGATCATGGGCCTGCATTTGCCCGGCTCCAGCTTCGTCGCCCCGGATACGCCGCTGCGCGACGCGCTCACCCGCGAAGCCGTGCATCGCGTGGCCGAGTTGAGCGCGCCGGGTTCGTCGTATCTGCCGCTGGGTCACATCATCGACGAGCGCGCCATCATCAACGGCGTGATCGGCCTGCATGCCACCGGTGGCTCGACCAATCACCTGCTGCACCTGGTGGCCATCGCTCGTGCTGCAGGCATCGAACTGCGCTGGGATGATTTCGACGCGCTGTCCTCGGTGATCCCGCTGCTGGCGCGCGTCTATCCGAACGGCTACGCCGATGTGAACCAGTTCCACGAAGCCGGCGGCATGGCCTTCCTGATCGACCAGCTGCTGAGCCACGGCTTGATGCATGCCGACGTGCGCACGGTGTTCGGCACCGGTATGGACGGCTATACCCAGGTGCCGCATGTTGACGAGCACGGCGCGCTGGCGTGGACGCCGGTGTCCAAGGAAAGCGGCAATCGCGGCGTGCTGCGTGGCGCGGACGAGCCGTTCCGCGCCGACGGCGGCCTGCGCATGCTGACCGGCAATCTTGGTCGCGCGGTGATCAAGGTGTCTTCGGTGCCGGATGATCGCCTCGTCATCGAAGCGCCGGCCATCGTGTTCCACGACCAGGACGACGTGCGCAAGGCCTTCGAGCGCGGCGACCTCAATCGCGACTTTGTCGCCGTGGTGCGCTTCCAGGGACCGCAGGCGAACGGCATGCCGGAGCTGCACAAACTCACGCCCACGTTGTCGGTACTGCAGGATCGCGGCCATCGCCTAGCCCTGCTGACCGACGGCCGCATGTCGGGCGCCTCCGGCCGCGTGCCGGCGGCCATCCACGTGACGCCCGAAGCGCAGGACCAGGGCGCCATCGCGCGCATCCGCGACGGCGACATCGTGCGCCTTGATGCCGTGCATGGCTTGCTGGATGTGCTGGTGGATGCGGCCGAGTTCGCTGCACGCGTGCCGGCCACGGCCGACCTGTCGGCGCATCAGTTCGGCCTGGGTCGCGAACTGTTCGGCATGTTCCGCCGCAACGCCACCACGGCCGACCTCGGCGCGGGCGTGTTCTGATCCGCGGTCATCTTCTTTCTTGCATTCACGGAACGCCATGAGCATCGAAAACAAGCAAAAGCAGGTCGAATCCACGCTGCGTCTCGCGCCAGTGGTACCCGTGGTGATCATCGAAGACGCGCGTCATGCCGTGCCCATGGCCCGCGCCTTGGTGGCGGGCGG
Source organism: Dyella sp. 01N36 (assembly GCF_056399745.1). Lineage (NCBI taxonomy): Bacteria > Pseudomonadati > Pseudomonadota > Gammaproteobacteria > Lysobacterales > Rhodanobacteraceae > Dyella > Dyella sp. 01N36. Next base: position 612 of record NZ_JBFTRY010000043.1, on the reverse strand, counting down.
TATTCCGGCGATTGAAGTCACGCTGCGCACGCCTGCGGCGCTCGACGCGATCAAGGCGATCGCCAACGAAGTGGAAGGCGCCGTCGTCGGCGTGGGTACGGTGCTCAGCGCCAAGGATCTGCGTGCGGCGCACAAGGCCGGCGCGACCTTTGCGGTGTCGCCGGGCGTATCACCGGGTCTGCTGGACGCGGCGGACGACAGCGAGTTGCCGCTGCTGCCAGGCGCTGCCACGGCGAGCGAAGTGATGACCCTGCTCGAGCGCGGCTATCGCTTTCTGAAACTGTTCCCGGCCGTGCCGGCCGGCGGCCATAAACTGCTGGCCGCCTGGGCGAGCCCGCTGCCGCAGGTGAAGTTCTGTCCCACGGGCGGCATCAGCCTGAGCAGTGCGCCGGACTTCCTGTCCTTGCCGAACGTGGTCTGCGTGGGCGGTTCATGGCTTACACCTGCCGACAAGCTGCACGGCGGCGACTGGGCCGGCATCGAAGCACTGGCCCGCGAAGCCGCTGCCCTGCGCTGAACCATCGCGAGGCAGGAGCCGTTGGCGGCTCCTGCCCCATCATGTCAAAGTGGGCCCTTCACCGATCTCCGGGGGGGAGTCTCGATGCGCAGGGT